>NZ_JBHWYY010000052.1:0-27619 GCF_042728595.1 Isoptericola sp. NPDC060185
CGCCCTGGTTGCAGCGGGCGCCGTGCTCGCCGCCGGGGCGGGCGCCGCCGTCGCGCTCGCATGGCCCGACGGCGATCCCGGCCCTTCCCGCGGCGCGGCGGGGACGCAGGCCCCCGCGACGCCCGGTGGCGACACGCCCGCCGACACCCCGACCGAGAGCTCCGGGGACGACGCCTCCGAGGGTGACAGCTCCGTGGACGTCGGCGGCGACACCGCGCAGCCGTCCGGCGGGCCGATCGACGAGTGCCTCGTGGGCCGGTGGGAGCAGACGTCCATGACGGACGCGTGGAACCTGCTCGGCCAGCGGGTCGACGTGTCCGGCTGGGACGGCCGGGTCGTCGTCTTCGACGCGTCGGGCCGCGAGACGGTCGAGTACGACGACGCCGACCCCGTCACGGGCACCACCGCCGCCGGCACCCTCGTCGACACGTACCACGGGACGGCGCACTACCGCGTCTCCACGGACGGCGGCACCCTCCGGTTCGAGGACGTCGACAACTCGGGCGTGTCCGTCGACCGGGAGCTCGCGGGCATGACGGAGTCGTACACGCCGCCGTCGGTCGCCGCCTCGGACGTGGCGTACGAGTGCGACGGCGCGACACATGTGCAGCGGTCGGTGGGCGGCACCTACGAGGCGAGGTTCGAGCGCGTCGGCACAGGACGGTGACTCGTTGCGCGTGACCCGGTGTCCACGGAAAGGGCGACGCCGCCCTCCCCGAGCGACCGCTCAGCGCGCGAGCCGCTCCACGACCACGCCGTAGAGCCATGGCAGGCGGGACGCGGCGGGCACGACGGAGCCCCGCAGCGGTGAGCCCGCGGCGGCGACGAGTCCCGCGGTCAGCAGGCGGTAGTCGCGGGTGACGCGCGCCCAGCGGCGCTCGTACGCCGCCGGGTCGTCCAGGTGCTCGACCGCCGCGCGCGCCTGCGCCAGCCCCACCCGCAGCCCCTCCCCCGTGAGCGCGTCGACGTACCCCGAGGCGTCGCCCACCAGGCGGACCCGGCCGGAGGTGCGGGCGGCGGACCGCACGCGCAGCGGTCCGGCCCCGCGCACCGGCCCGGCGTCCGCGCCCTCGAGCCGGGCGGCGAGCCTCGGCAGCGTCGCGAGCTCGGCGTCGAAGTCGACGCCCGCCGGGCCCAGCAGCGCGACCCCGACGAGGTCCGGGGCCACGGGCGTCACGTACGCCTCGACGCGCGGCCCCCAGTGCACCTCGACCAGGTCGGACCACGGCGCCACCCGGAAGTGCCGCCGCAGCCCGAAGCGCCGCCGGTCCGCCGGCGGCCTGCCCCGCCCCCGGGCCGGAACGCCGCGCGACGCGGCGACGTCCAGGCCCGATTCCCGCCGGACGCGGGAGTGCAGCCCGTCGCAGGCGAACAGCCACCGCGCCCGCACGCCGCCCGCGGCGACCAGCCCCCCGGACTGCTCGACGGTCGTGACGCGGCGCGCCAGCACCACCGCCCCCGCGTCGAGGGCGGCCTCGTGCAGCGCCGCGTGCAGCGCCGTCCGGCGCACCCCGCGCCCCGGCCCGGCCGCGAACCGGTGGTCGGCGACCACGCCGCCCTGCCGGTAGGAGATGCCGGCCAGGTCGTGACCGGGTGGGTCGACGCCGAGCCGGCGCACCGCGGCGAGGGTGCCCGGCATCAGCCCCTCGCCGCACGCCTTGTCGACGGGGGCCGGACGAGGCTCGAGGACCACGACGTCCAGCCCCGTGCGGCGGGCCTCGAGGGCCGCCGCCAGCCCGACCGGGCCACCGCCTGCCACCACCACGTCGGCGTCCGGGGTCATAGCGGGGTCACGGCGGGATCACCCGGCATGCCCGGCGACCGCGTCGTCGGCCCGGCGCAACGCGCGCTCCTCGGCGGGGACGCGGAACCCGAGCAGCAGCCAGGCGTTCAGGACGGAGAAGACGACGGCCGTCAGCCAGGCCGTGTGCACCAGCGGGAGGGCGAACCCCTCGACCACCACGGCCACGTAGTTCGGGTGCCGGAACCACCGGTACGGGCCGCCGGTGACCAGCGGCAGCCCCGGGACCACGATGACGCGGGTGTTCCAGCGCTCCCCGAGCGTTGCGATGCACCACCAGCGCAGCCCCTGGCTCGCGAGCACGAGCGCCAGCATCGGCCAGCCCAGCCACGGCAGGAACGGCCGGTCGGCCAGCACCACCTCGGCGACGCACGCGAGCAGCAGCCCGGTGTGCAGGGCGACCATCGCCGGGAAGTGGCCGCGCCCTGACTCCACCCCGCCGCGGGCGAACGACCAGCGGGCGTGCCGGGCCGAGACCACGAGCTCGGCGACCCGCTCGGCCCCCGTCGCGAGGACCAGCGCGACGTACAGCGCCACGGACGCGCTCACGCGACCTCCCGCCCGCGCAGGAGGACCAGCTCCGCGGACACCCCGGGGCCGAACGCCATGAGCACCGCCCAGCCCCCGGGCGGCGGCGCGCCGTCGTCGAGCGTTCCGGCCAGCACGTGCAGCACGGACGACGACGAGAGGTTGCCCTGCGCCGCGAGGGTCGCGCGGGTGCGGGCCAGCGCCGCCTCGTCGAGCCCCAGCGCGTCGCGGACGGCGTCGACGATCTTGGGGCCGCCCGCGTGCACCACCCAGGTCCCGACGTCGGCCACCTGCAGGTCGTGCGCGGCGAGGAGGTCCTTGACGTCGCCGGCGAGGTGCGCACGCAACAGCTGGGGCAGCTCCGCCGACAGCACGATGCCGAAGCCGCTGTCCCGCACGTCCCAGCCGAGCTGGTCCTCGGTGCCGGCGTACAGCCGGCTGCGGGTCGCCACGACCTCGGGCACCGGCCGGCCGGCCGGGACCGCGACGTCCTCGCCCCCGACGACCACCGCGCTCGCGCCGTCGCCGAACAGGCCCGAGGACACGAGGTTGGCGGTCGACGCGTCGTCCCGCTGGAACGTCAGCGAGCACAGCTCCACCGAGACCAGCAGCGCCGTGGCCTCCGGGCGCCCGCGCAGGTACTCGTCCAGCAGGCCGAGGCCCGCCGCGCCGCCCGAGCACCCCAGCCCGAACGACGGCACCCGCCGCACGTCCGCCCGCAGCCCGAGCCGACCCACGAGGGAGGCGTCGATCGACGGCGCACCGATCCCGGTCACCGACGTGAAGAACAGGAGGTCCACGTCCCGCGGGTCGACGTGCGCGGCCGCGAGCGCCGTGCGCGCGGCCCGCTCCGCCAGGTCGGTGCCCTCGCGCACGAAGTGCGCGTTGGCCTGCGCGAAGGACGTCGGCCCGGCGTACGCGGGCAGCGGGAGCGCGAGGTGCCGGGTGCGCACGCCCGACGACGCGTGGAGCCGACGCGCGACGGCGCGGCGCGTCTCGTCCGCCGCGAGCAGGGGCAGCACGACGTCGTCGATCCGCTCCTGCGGGTGCGCCGGGCCGGGCAGGACGGGTGCGACGGCCAGGACTCGCGACATGGGGGCATCGTGGCACCGGCCGGCCTCGCCCGCTCGGGCGCGTGCCCGCCACCTGCCGGGACGGCGGGGCCGCGCTACGTTCCGCACATGACGGTCGGGGGTGCGGCGCGGTGGCGCGGGCTCGTCGTCGCCGCGCACGCGCCCCCCGCGGCCGTGGTGACGCTGCTCGGCCTCGGGCTGGCGCTCGGCGCCGGGGCTGCGCTGCCGCGCGCACTGCTGGTCACCGCGGCGGTCGCCGCGGGGCAGCTCTCCGTCGGGTGGAGCAACGACTGGCTGGACGCCGCGCGGGACGCCCGCGTCGGGCGCCGCGACAAGCCCACGGTGACCGGCGCCGTCTCCCCCGCGACGCTGCGTGCCGCGGCCGTCGGCGCGCTGGCGGCGTGCACGCTGCTCTCCCTGGCGACGGGGCTGCGGCCCGGGCTGCTGCACCTGGCCGCCGTCGCGAGCGCGTGGGCGTACAACGCCGGGCTCAAGTCGACCGTGGTGTCGTGGCTGCCCTACGCGGTCTCGTTCGGCCTGCTGCCCGCCTTCGTCGTGCTCGCGGCCGGACGGCCCGCCGTCCCCGCCTGGCTGGTCGGCGCGGGGGCCCTGCTCGGGGTGGGCGCCCACGTGGCCAACGTGCTGCCCGACCTGGAGGACGACCACGCGACCGGTGTCCGCGGGCTGCCCCACCGCCTGGGCCGGCGCGCCTCCAGCGTGCTGGCGCCGGTGGCGCTCGCCGCGGGCAGCGTCGTCGCGCTCGTCGGGCCCGGCGCGCCCGGCCCGACGGCGGTGGCCCTCACCGGCGCGGCCGCGGTCGTCGCCGTCGCGGCCGGCGTGGTCGGCGTGGTGCGACCGCGCAGCCGGGCGCCGTTCCTCCTGAGCATGGCCGTCGCGGTGGTGTGCCTGGGGCAGCTCGTGCTCGCGGTGTCGCTCTGACGACGGCCTGTGGACGCAGCGCCCGGAGACCGGGGCGCCGCCCCTAGCATGCTCCGATGCCCTCGACCCTGGACCGCGCCCGGCGCGAGCTCGCCCCGGTCCGCCGCGCCGCCGGCGTGGGCGCCGTCCCGGCCGTGGCCTGGGCCGTGTGGGCGAGCGGCCCGGGCTGGGCCACGCCCGCGTTCCTCGTCCTGGCCTGTGCCGGCGTCGCCCTGGCGGTGGTCGACCTGCGCACCCACCGGCTGCCCGACGCCTTCACCCTGCCCGCGACCGCCCTCGTCATGGTGCTGCTCGGGGTCGCCGCCCTCGCCACCGGCGACGGACGGGCCCTGTTCCGTGCCCTCGCGGGCGGGCTCGTGCTCGGCGCGGCGTACCTGCTGCTGCACCTGGTCCACCGGGCCGGGATGGGGCTCGGGGACGTCAAGCTCGCCGTGCTGCTCGGCGTCGCGACCGGCTGGGCCGGCTGGTCCACCTGGGCCGCAGCCGCCCTGCTCCCGTTCCTGCTCGGCGGGCTCGCCGCGCTGGCGCTGCTCGTCACCCGCCGCGCGTCGCGGACGACGCCGATCGCGTTCGGCCCCTTCATGCTGGCCGGCGCGGCGATCGCGCTCACGGCCGCGCGCCTCGCCTGAGCGCGGCCCGGGGCGGGCGGGCCGACCGGGCAGCGGGCGAGGCCGACGACGAAGCGACGAGGGTGCGCCTCGGCGGCGTCGTGACCGTCAGGCGGCGCGGTCTGCGAGGGTCCCCGCGAAGTCGGCGAGCGCCTGCTTGACGGGCCCGTCGGGCAGCGGAGCCAGCTCGGCCGCGGCGTCGTGCGCCCCGCGGACGGCGAGGGCGCGGGTCTCGGCGAGCACGTCGTGGGCGCGCAGGTCGGCGACGACGGCGGCCAGCGCCGCGTCGTCCGACAGGTCCCCGTCCAGCCGCGCGAGAAGGGCGGTGTCAGCCTCGGTGCCCCGGCCGTCCGCGACCCGCTGGCGCAGCAGCAGGACCGGCATGGTGGGCACGTGCTCGCGCAGGTCGGTGCCGGGCGTCTTGCCGGACTCGTCGCCGCTGGAGGCGATGTCGAGCACGTCGTCGGCGAGCTGGAACGCGACGCCGACCTTCTCCCCGTACGCCGCGACGGCGTCCAGCACCTCGGGCGGGCAGCCGCCGAACATGGCGCCCAGCCGGGCCGACGTCGCGAGCAGCGAGGCCGTCTTGTCGCTGAGCACCTGCAGGTAGTGCTCGACCGGGTCCTCGCCGTCGCGCGGGCCCATGGTCTCGTGGAGCTGGCCGAGGCACATGCGCTCGAACGTCGCCGACTGCAGCAGCACGGCCTCGGGGCCCAGGCCGGCGACGAGCGCCGACGCCCGGGCGAAGAGCAGGTCCCCCACGAGGATCGCCACCGAGTTGCCCCACACCGTGTGCACGGCGGGCGCCCCGCGGCGCAAGGGCGCGGAGTCCATGACGTCGTCGTGGTACAGCGACGCCACCTGGGTGAGCTCCACGACCACGGCCGCGTCCACGAGCTCCGGTCGCGTGCCGTCACCCAGCTCGCCGGTGAGCAGCGTCAGCAGCGGGCGGAACCTCTTGCCGCCCGCCGCGACGAGGTGTCGGGACGCGTCGTCGGCCAGGGCGTCGGACGAGGCCACGGCCGCGTCCAGCGCCGCGTCGACCAGCGTCATCCGCGCGGCGAGCCGGTCGGCGAGCGCGGGGTCGGACAGCGGGATCGCCGGCGGCGGCGAGGGCGGCGTGTGCCCCGGCCGGGAGGCCGGTGCGGAAGGTGCGCGAGTCACTGTCCGAACCTATCCGTCCCCGGCCTGGAACACCGCACCGAAACCGCCCGTCGGACGCGTCGCGTCGCTCACCTCCCGGCGGCGGGTCGGTCCGAGGTCTGCTGTTCCAGGAGCCACTGGTCGTACTGCTCCCACGCGGCCTCGCGCTGCTGCCCCTCGAACCACAGCGCGAAGAAGAACAGCCCGGCGGCGACGAACATCGCCGCCACGATCCAGAGGGACGGTACGAGCAGGTCGCGCATCCGGTGGATCTTCTCGTCCGGGATGAAGAGCCGGCGCCCGCCCAGGGACCAGAACGTGAAGAAGAGCGCGATGGCGACCAGGACGATCGCCGTGATCGTGGCGAAGGCGCCCGGGCCGTCCAGCGGCGGCGTCATCCGCGCACCACCGGGTGCAGCGAGAGCACGACGATGTCCATCCCCCTCGTTCACGGCCGTCCCCGTGTCCGGCACCCGGAGGAACGATAGGGCCAGGGCGCGGCGGCGCCGAGGGAAGTCCTCCCCTCGCTCCGCCGGCCCGTCCCGTCACGGCCGGAACTGGGCCGCCTGGCCGACGAGGTCCAGCGCCCCGGCCGGCAGGATGCCGAGCAGCAGCACGCCGACCGCGCAGACCGCGATCGCGAACGCCGCCGGCCCGCGCGAGCCGACCACCGTCACGACCGTGCGCGAGACCAGCGTCCGGGTGGCCGCGCCGGTGAGCGTGGCCGTCCCGCCGCCGGTGGTCCCGGTCGCCGGTCCGCCCTCGGCGTCCGAGGTCGAACCTGCCGTCGACCCTGCCGCCACGTCGGCGTCGCGCCCGGGCGCCGGGGTCAGCACCATGAGCACGATGACCCGCACGTAGAAGAACACGGCCACCGCCGAGGCGAGGACGCCGAGCAGCGCGAGCGGCCAGGCCCCCGCCTCCACCGCGGCGGAGAACACGCCGAACTTGGCCACGAACCCGGCGGTGAGCGGGATCCCCGCCATCGACAGCAGGAACAGCGAGAACGCCGCGGTCAGCCAGGGCGCCTTGTGGCCGAGCCCGGCCCACTGCGCCAGCCGCGTGGCCTCGCCGAGCACGACGCCGTCGTCCGGCACGGGCCCGTCGCCCGGTGTCTCGTCGCCGGTCACCGTCCGCTCGCGCACCAGCGTGACGACGGCGAACGCGCCGATCGTGGCCAGGCCGTACGCGAGCAGGTAGAACAGGACGGCCCGGGAGCCGGCCTCGTCCATCCCGACCAGCCCGACCACGAGGAACCCGGCGTGTGCGATCGACGAGTACGCGAGCATCCGCTTGACGTCCGTCTGCACGGCTCCGGCGACGGTGCCGACCAGCATCGTGAGGATCGCGACCGCCCACAGGGCGACGTCGAGGTCGTGCCGGAACTCGGGCGTGAGGCCGTTCGCGACCGTGAACAGCACCCGCACGAGCGCGCCGATCGCCGCCGCCTTGGTGCACGCCGCCATGAAGCCGGTGATGGGCGTCGGGGCGCCCTGGTACACGTCGGGCGTCCACGCGTGGAAAGGCGCCGCGCCGATCTTGAAGAGCAGGCCGCTGAGGACCAGCAGCAGGCCCACCACCACGAGCGCCGGCATCGTGCCGAGCGGCGACGTCGCCGGGTCGGCGAGCACCGCCACGACCTCCTCCAGGCGCACCGTGCCGGCGAAGCCGTAGACGAGCGCCACGCCGAAGATGAACAGCGCGGAGGCGAACGCGCCGAGCACGAAGTACTTGAACGCCGCCTCCTGGCTGAGCAGGCGACGGCGCCGCGCCGTCGCGCACAGCACGTACAGCGGCAGCGAGAGCACCTCGAGCGCCACGAACATCACGATGAGGTCGTCCGTGGCGGGGAACAGCAGCATGCCGCCCGTCGCGAAGAGGATCAGCGGGAAGATCTCGGTCTGCTGCAGGCCCGCCCGACGGGTCTCGTCCTCGTACGCGGTGCCGGGCACGGCCGCGGCCGACGGGGCGAACGCGTCCTGGCCGGTGGTGGTGCGCTCCGCGACGACCAGCACGCCCAGCACGGCGCAGATCCCGACGACGGCCTGGACGCCGAGGCCGAACGGCGTGAGCAGGTACGACCCACCGACCACCGACACCGCGCCGTCCTGCACCCGGTCCCACAGCAGGCCCACCGCCACCAGCGACCCGACCAGGGCCAGCAGGGTCAGCGTGAGCTGCGTGGCCCGGCGCGCGCGGGCGGGCACGAACGCCTCCAGCAGGACGCCGAGGACGCCGGCCGCCAGCACGATCAGCACCGGGGAGACGGCCGCCCAGTCGATGGGCGGTGCGACGAAGTCGTTCACAGCTGGCTCCCCTCGGTGACGGCCGACGCGCCGGCGGCGTCCTCGGCCGACGACTGGACCACGGGCGGCGGGTCGGTCTCCCCGACCTGCTGGACGGCGACCCCGCCCGGTGCGCGGACGTAGTCGAGCACCGGACCGGGCACGAGCCCGAGCACCAGGAGCGCGCCGACGAGCACGCCGGCCACCGTCTTCTCCCGGCCGTCGAGGTCGCGTGCGGTCTGGAGCTCCGGCGTCGTCGCGCCGGTGAACATGCGCTGGTACGTGAGCAGCACGTACACGGCGGCGAGGACGACGGCGGGCACGGCCACGAGCACCGCGGCGGGCCAGCGCGAGTACGACCCGAGGAACACCATGATCTCGGAGACGAAGGTCGCGAGGCCGGGCAGCGACGCGGCGGACAGGCCCGCCACGAGGAACGTGCCGCCCAGGATCGGCGCCACCTTGCGCAGGCCGCCGTAGTCGCCGATGAGCTGGCTCTGGCGCGGGTGCCGGGCGATCGCGAACCCGGCGATGAGGAACAGCGCGCCGGTGGAGATGCCGTGGTTGAGCATCATGAGGCCGGAGCCCGCGGTGCCCAGCGACGTGAACGTGAAGATGCCCAGGATGATGAAGCCGAAGTGGGACACCGACGTGTAGCCGATGAGGCGCAGCACGTCGCTCTGCCCGATGGCGAGGATCGCGCCGTACAGGATCGAGACCACCGCGAGCACGACGACGAACGGCGCCGCCCACCGGCTGGCCGCGGGGAACAGCGGCAGGCACAGGGTCAGCATCCCGAAGGTGCCCACCTTGTCGAGCACGCAGATGAGCAGCGTGGACGTGCCGGGCGTGGCGTTCTGGGTGACGTCGGGCAGCCACGAGTGCACCGGGAACATGGGCGCCTTGATCGCGAACGCGAGGAAGAAGGCGCAGAACATCAGCTTCTCGGCCGTCGGGTCGAGCGTCAGTCCGGTGAGGTTGTCGGTGAGGAAGGTCGCGGGGCCGCGGTCGGCCGCGGGCACCTGCAGGTAGAGCGCGATGACGCCCACCAGCATGACGAGGCCGCCCGCCAGGGAGAACAGCAGGAACTTCACCGCGGCGTACCGGCGCTGCGGCCCCTGCCCGAACCCGCCGATGAGGAAGTACGCCGGGATCAGCATGGCCTCGAAGACCACGTAGAAGAGGAACACGTCGCGCGCCGCGAAGACCGTCACCATGAACGCCTCGAGGACCAGCACGGTGGCGAGGTAGCGGCGCAGCCGCGCGTGGTCGCCGCCCTGCTCCTTCCACGCGGCGAGGATCACCAGCGGCACGAGGCCCACCGACAGCGCCACGAGCAGCAGGCCCACGCCGTCGACCCCGACCGCGTAGCTGGCCCCGAGCGCCGGGATCCAGGAGTGCGTCTCGGTGAGCTGGTGGGTGCCGGCGTCGCCGGTGTCGAAGGCGGCGAACGCCCCGACCAGCAGCGCCACCTCGACGAGCGCGCCGACCAGCGCGACCGTGCGCGCCGTGCCCGCGCCGAACCTCCCCGCCCCGGTGACCGCGCCCGCGGCCGGGCGTCCGCGCCCCACGCCGGTGAGGGCCGTGGCTGCCGCCGCGACCAGGGGCCACACGATGAGGACCGTGAGCCAGGGGAACCCTGTGGACATCGTCATCCCTTCGTTCACCGTCCGATCAGCTCGCCAGCGCCCACACGACGATCCCCACAACCCCGAGGCCGCCGAGCATCGTCGCCGCGTACGAGCGCACGTAGCCGTTCTGCAGCCGGCGCAGCCGTGCGCCGAACCGCCCGATCCCGCCGGCCAGCCCCAGCCAGCCGCCGTCCACCGCCGCGCGGTCCAGGTACACGAGCGAGCGCGTCAGGTACTGCCCCGGGCGCATGACGACCGACTCGTTGACGTCGTCCTGGTGCAGGTCGACCCGGGCGGCGCGCACCAGCGCGGGCGCCGGCGGCGGCTCCACCGGGACCGCGGCCATCGCGTACTGCCGGAAGGCGAGCAGCGCGCCGACTACCACCAGCAGCAGGGTGAGCGTCATGAGCAGCCATACCGGGAGCACCGGCTCGTGGTGCGCCGCCTCCCCGGTGACGGGCTCCAGCCAGGTGACGAACCGGTCGCCCGCCGCCAGGATGCCGCCGAGGGCCACCGACCCCACGGCCAGCACGATCATCGGCCACGTCATCAGCCGCGGGGACTCGTGCGGGTGCCGCACCGGGGCGCCGTCGTCGCCCGGCCCGCCGTCGCTCCAGCGCCGACGGCCCAGGAACGTCATGAAGAACAGTCGCGACATGTAGTACGCGGTGATCCCCGCGCCGAGCAGCGCCGCGGTCCCGAAGACCCACGGCCGCCAGCCCTCGCCGACGAACGCCGCCTCGATGATCTTGTCCTTGGAGAAGAAGCCGGAGAACGGCGGAACGCCCAGGATGGCGAGCCAGCCCAGGCCCATCGTGATCGCCGTGACCGGCAGCAGCCGGGCCAGCCCGCCGAAACGACGCATGTTCACGTCGTCGTCCATCGCGTGCATCACGGACCCGGCCCCGAGGAACAGGCCGGCCTTGAAGAAGCCGTGGGTCAGCAGGTGGAAGATCGCGAACGCGTAGCCCACCGGTCCCAGCCCCGCGGCGAGCATCATGTACCCGATCTGCGACATCGTCGACGCCGCGAGGGCCTTCTTGATGTCGTCCTTCGCGCAGCCGACGATCGCCCCGAACAGCAGCGTGAGGGCGCCGACGACGGCGATGACGAGCTGCGCGTCGGGCGCCACCTCGAGGATCGGGCCGGAGCGCACCAGCAGGTAGACGCCCGCGGTCACCATCGTGGCCGCGTGGATGAGCGCCGACACGGGCGTCGGGCCGGCCATCGCGTCCCCGAGCCAGGCCTGCAGCGGCAGCTGCGCGGACTTGCCGCACGCCGCCAGCAGGAGCATGAGACCGACGGCCGTCATCATCCCCTGGCCGGCGGCCGTCGCCCCCTCGCCGGCCGCGGGGAGCACGGTGGCGAAGTCGACGGCGCCGAACGTGGCGAGCATGAGCATCATCGCGACGATGAGCCCCATGTCGCCCACGCGGTTCATGACGAACGCCTTCTTCCCCGCGACCGCGTTCTCCCGCTTGCCGTCCCAGAAACCGATGAGCAGGAACGACGCCAGGCCCACGCCCTCCCAGCCCACGAAGAGCAGCAGGTAGGAGTCCGCGAGCACGAGCAGCAGCATCGCCGCGACGAACAGGTTGAGGTACCCGAAGAAGCGGCGCCGGTCGACGTCGTGGTCCATGTAGGCCACCGAGTAGACGTGGATGAGCGTGCCGACGAACGTCACGAGCATCACGAACGTCATCGACAGCGGGTCCACCTGGAACCCGACGTCCACGTGCAGCGGCCCGGTCTCGATCCAGGTGCCCACGGTGTGGGTGCCCACGCGCTGGTCGGCGGGCGTGCCCAGCATGTCGAGCAGCATCACCAGCCCCACGACGAACGTCGCGGCGCTGGCGAGCACGCCCAGCCAGTGGCCCCACCGGTCGCTGCGGCGCCCGGCGAGCAGCAGCACGAGGGCGCCGGCCATCGGGGTCGCGACCAGCCAGGGGGCGAGGGAGAGAGTCTGCATCGTCGGAGGCCTCTCAGCTCTGCAGCAGGTTGACGTCGTCGACCGAGGCCGACCGGCGGGAGCGGAAGATCGTGATGATGATCGCGAGCCCCACCACGACCTCGGCGGCGGCGACCACCATCACGAAGAAGGCGAGCACCTGGCCCGTCACGTCGCCGTGGATGCGCGCGAACGTCACGAACGCGAGGTTGGTGGCGTTGAGCATCAGCTCCACGCCCATGAACACCACGATGGCGTTGCGCCGCAGCAGCACCGTCGTCGCGCCGATCGCGAACAGGATCGCGGCCAGCCCCAGGTAGTTGGTGATCTCCATCAGCGCAACTCCCCGTCCTCGTCGTCCGCCTCGGCCGAACCGTCCCGGTCGGCCGTGCCCGTCGCGACCGGGTCACCGGCCTGCTCGACCGCGGTGCCAGGCTCCGGCCCGACGCCGATGAGGCGCAGGTCGTCGCGCGGCACGAGCGTGTCCTCCTCGGACAGCACCGCCGTCGCCGACCGCTCCTGGCCGCGGATGCGCAGCACCCGGGGCACCGAGTGCGGCAGCGGCGCGCCGTCGGGCCCGAGGGCCGGCGTGTCCATCGCGTTGTTCTGCGCGTAGACGCCCGGCGCGGGGAGCGGCGTGAGCGTGCGCCCCTGCTCGATGCCGGCGACCCGCGCCGCGGCGAGCACCCGCTGGGTGGGCCGCACGCTGAGCCGGCGCCGGTGCGTGAGCACCAGGCCCGCGAGGGCCGCGGTGACCAGCAGGACGCCGACCACCTCCATGGCCAGCACGTAGTCGCCGAGCAGCACCCGGGCGAGCGCCACGGGGTTGGTGACCGCGTTGGCCTCGGCCAGCCCGACCGCGGGCGGGAAGCTCGCCTGCGCGATCACGCCGAGGAGCACCACGGCGAGCCCGAGCCCGAACAGCACCCCGACCCACCGCTGTCCCTTGATCGTCTCGGTCAGGGAGTCGGCGGCGTCGACGCCCACCAGCATCAGCACGAAGAGGAAGAGCATCATGACGGCGCCGGTGTACACGACCACCTGCACGACGCCGAGGAACGGCGCCTCCTGCGCGACGTAGAGGATCGCCAGGCCGACCATCACGAACATCACGCAGACCGCGGCGTGCACCGCCTTGCGGGCGAAGAGCAGCCCGAGCGCGGCGAGCACCATGAGCGGCGCGAGCACCCAGAAGAGCGCGGCCTCCGCGCCCGACGCGGTCACGAGCGGTCCTCGGCGGCGTCGGAGGTCGGCAGCGTCGCGACGTGCCCGCCCTCCGCGGCCTGCCGGGTCGCGACGGCCGCCTTGGTGGCGCTGCCGCGCAGCCGGTGCCGGCGGGGCGTCGGAGGCGGGGCGTCGCCGTGGACGACACGCGCGGCGGCGTCCAGGGTCGGGTCGTCGGGCCGGTGCTCGCGCACCCAGTCCACCTGCTCGGCCGTGGGCGCGGTGACCTCGCCCCGGTAGTACTCCGTGTCCGTGGTGCCCTCGACCATCGGGTGCGGTGCGGCGAGCATGCCCTCGGCGAGCGGGGCGAGGAGGTCCTGCTTCTCGTAGATCATCCCCGCGCGGTCGGGCCCGGCCAGCTCGTAGTCGTTGGTCATCGTCAGCGCCCGGGTGGGGCACGCCTCGATGCACAGCCCGCAGAAGATGCAGCGCAGGTAGTTGATCTGGTAGACGCGGCCGTACCGCTCGCCGGGCGACATGTGCTCGCCGTCGGGCAGGTCGGCGTTGTCCGCGCCCTCCACGTAGATCGCGTCCGCCGGGCAGGCCCACGCGCACAGCTCGCAGCCGATGCACTTCTCCAGCCCGTCGGCGTACCGGTTGAGCTGGTGGCGGCCGTGGTAGCGGCGCTGCGGCG
The DNA here is from genome assembly GCF_042728595.1 of Isoptericola sp. NPDC060185. Taxonomy (NCBI): domain Bacteria; kingdom Bacillati; phylum Actinomycetota; class Actinomycetes; order Micrococcales; family Promicromonosporaceae; genus Isoptericola; species Isoptericola sp. NPDC060185. The sequence goes on from NZ_JBHWYY010000052.1 coordinate 13,815, forward strand.
GCGTCTTCGTGCGCGGGTACTGCTCCGTCACGGTGGGCCGGAACATGGAGGAGAACGTCACGCCGAACCCGGCCACCGGGGCGAACAGGTCGCCCAGCGGCCCCTTGCTCGGGCGCAGCGGCTCGTACGGCTTGTCGGTCATCGCGTCTCCTCGGATCGGTCGACGGCGGAGGCGGCGGCCGGGACGTCGGCGGCCTGCGGGACGTGCCGGCGGGCGCGGGGCGACGGCGGCAGGGACTGGCCCGGCATCGGCGGCACGGGGAAGCCGTCGGCGAAGGCGTCGAACTCCCCGGCGGGCCGGCGGGCGCCGCCCGGTGGCCCGCCGGGAGCGGCGGCGCCGGACGGCTTGCGCTCGGGCCACAACCACAGCAGCCCGACGACGACCACGGCCGCGACGGCCACGCCGGTGATGAGCTGCGTGCGCGTGATGCCAGCGAGACCCAGGTACTGGAAGACGGAGAGCACCACGACCCAGCACAGCGCGACCGGGATGAGCACCTTCCAGCCGAACGACATGAACTGGTCGTAGCGCAGCCGCAGCAGGGTGCCGCGGACCCACACGAACACGAACATGACGAGCCAGAGCTTGACCAGGAACCACAGCACCGGCCACCAGCCGGTGTTGAACATCCCGTCGTTGATCGCCGACAGCGGCCACGGCGCGCGCCACCCGCCGAGGAACAGGGTGGTCGCGACGGCGGAGACGTTGAGCATGTTGATGTACTCCGCCAGGAAGAACCAGGCGAACTTCATCGAGCTGTACTCGGTCATGTAGCCGGAGACGAGCTCCCCCTCGGCCTCGGGCAGGTCGAACGGGAGGCGGTTGGTCTCGCCGATCATCGAGATGACGTAGACGACGAACGCGGGCAGCAGCGGCAGGAACCACCAGACGCCCGCCTGCGACGCGACGATCTGCGACGTCGACATCGAGCCGGCCATGATGAACACGCTGACCAGGGAGAGCCCCATCGCCAGCTCGTAGGAGATGACCTGGGCGGTGGAGCGCACGGCGCCCAGCAGCGGGTACGTGGAGCCGGAGGACCAGCCGCCCAGCACGATGCCGTAGACGCCCATCGACGCGCAGGCCAGGACGTAGAGGATCGCGACCGGGAAGTCGGTGAGCTGCGCGGGCGTCGAGTAGTCGGTGAACGGGATCGTCACCTCGGGGCCGAACGGGATGACCGCGAAGACCAGCAGCGCGCAGAACACGGAGATCATCGGCGCCAGCAGGTACACGACCCGGTCGGCGCGGGTGACGTTCACGTCCTCCTTGAGCAGCAGCTTCATCGCGTCCGCGAGCGACTGGAGCAGGCCGAACGGGCCGTGCCAGTTGGGTCCGGGGCGCACCTGCATGCGCGCCACGACCTTCCGCTCGAACCAGATCGCGAAGAGCACGCTCGTCAGCAGGAAGACGACGATGAGCACGGCCTTGATGAGCGAGACCCACAGCCAGTCGTTGCTGAAGTCGGCGGCGACTCCGGGGATCATGCGGCCCCTCCCTGTTCGTCGGTCGAGCCGGCCGGGGCGCCCGCGCCGACCGGCTCGGCGGGCGGCCCGATGCGCACGAGGTCGCCGGGGGCCGCGCCGAGCGTGTCGTGCACGCGGCAGCCGCGCGACGCGAGCGGCAGCCAGACCACGTGGTCGACCATCTCGGTGATCGCGACGGGGACCGTGAGCGAGCCGCGGTCGGTCGCGACGGTCACCCGGTCGCCGTCGTACACGTCGACGGCGGCCGCGGTGGCGGCGGACATCCGCGCCACGGGCCGCTTGGCCGTGCCGGCGAGGAACTGCTCCCCGTCCTGCAGGGCGCCGTCGTCGAGCAGCAGGTGCCAGCTCGCCAGGACGGCGGCGCCGGCGGGGACCTCGGGCGGCTCCACGGGCTCCGGCGCGGGGGCCGGGACCCGGGCGCCGCCCCAGGCGGGCAGCGCCGCGATCGCCCGGTGGGCGTCGTAGGGCGTCGCCGCGCCGAGCGCGACCCCGGCCTGCGCGGCGAGCGCGTCGAGCACCCGGTGGTCGGGCAGCGCGGCGGACTCCAGCGCCTGGCCGAAGGCGCGGACGCGCCCCTCCCAGCTCCAGTACGACCCGGCCCGCTCGGCCGGTGGGGCGACGGGGAGGACGACGTCCGCGAGCTCGGTCACCTCCGAGCGCCGCACCTCCAGCGAGACCACGAAGCCCGCGGAACCGAGGGCGGTCCGCGCGTGCGCGGGGTCGGGCAGGTCGGCGAGCTCGACGCCCCCGACGAGCGCGCCGCCGAGCTGCCCGACGGACAGCGCGTCGAGGATCTCCGAGACGTCGCGACCGGGCGCGGCCGGCAGGGCATCGGCGTCGACGCCCCAGGCCGCGGCCACCTCGGCGCGGGCCGCGGGGTCGGTGACCGGGCGCCCGCCGGGCAGCAGCCCCGGCAGCAGCCCGGCCTCCAGACCGCCGCGCTCCCCCGCGCGGCGAGGGATCCAGGCGAGCCGTGCGCCGGTGGTCTCGGCGAGCCGCAGGGCCGCGCCGTACGCCCCGGGCGACGACGCGAGCCGCTCGCCGACGAGGATCAGCGCGCCGGGGGCGGCGAGACCCTCGGCGACGGCGCCCAGCGTCGCGGCGTCGGAGTCGGCGGGCACGAGTCCGCCGCCGGCGCGGGTGGCGAGGATGCCGAGCCATTCCGCCTCGGTGCCCGGGGCGGCGGGCAGCAGCGTGCCGTCCAGGCGGGCGAGCCCGCGGCTGGCGAACGGCGCCACGGACCAGACCTTGGTCCCGTGGGCGCGCACGGCCTTGCGCAGCCGCAGGAAGGTGATGCCGGCCTCCTCCTCGGCCTCGAGCCCCGCCAGCAGCACCGCCGGGGCGGCCTCCACGTCGCCGAAGGTCACCCCCAGACCGGTGCCGGCCACCGCGTGCCCGAGGAACGCCGTCTCCTCCGCGGAGCCCACACGGGCGCGCTGGTCGACGTCGTCCGTGCCGAGCACCGTGCGGGCGTAGCGCGACCAGGCGAAGGCGTCCTCGACGGTGAGGCGGCCGCCCGGCAGCACCCCCACGCCGCCGGCGGCCCGCGCCGCGGCGAGGCCCTCGGCCGCCAGCTCGAACGCCTCGACCCACGACGCCGGCCGCAGCTCCCCGCGGGAGACGACCGCGCCGTCGGCGTCGAGCTCCCGGTCCCGCACCAGGGGGACCGTGAGGCGGTCGGGCGCGGCCTGCCAGGTGAAGGCGAACCGGTCCTTGTCGGTGATCCACTCCTCGTTGACCGCCGGGTCCTCCCCCGACAGCCGGCGCAGCACGACGCCCCGCCGGTGGTCGACGCGGATCGCGGCGCCGCAGGAGTCGTGCTCGGAGATCCCCGGCGTCGAGACGAGGTCGAACGGCCGGGAGCGGAACCGGTAGGCGGCGCCGGTCAGCGCGCCCACCGGGCAGATCTGCACGGTGTTGCCGGAGAAGTACGACGCGAACGGCTGGCCGCCGGCCGTGGCCGCCGCCGAGCCGAACGTGGCCTCGGCGGGCTCCCCCTGCGGCGGCGCGAAGTCCAGCACCGTCTCGTCGAAGCGGCCGATCTGCTGGTGCGCGCCGCGCTCCTGCAGGGCGATGAAGGCGTCGCCCGCGATCTCGTCGCTGAACCGGGTGCAGCGCTGGCACAGCACGCAGCGCTCGCGGTCGAGCAGGATCTCGGTGGAGACGGCGATCGGCTTGGGGAACGTGCGCTTGACGTCCTCGAACCGGGACTCGGCGCGGCCGTTGCTCATCGCCTGGTTCTGCAGCGGGCACTCGCCGCCCTTGTCGCACACCGGGCAGTCCAGCGGGTGGTTCATGAGCAGCAGCTCCATGACCCCGTGCTGCGCCTTGTCGGCGACGGCGGACGTGCGCTGCGTCTTGACGACCATGCCCGGCGTCACCGTCATCGTGCAGGAGGCCTGCGGCTTCGGCATGGGTCGCACGTTGCCCTCACGGTCGGGCATCGCGACCTCGACCAGGCACTGGCGGCACGCGCCCGCCGGCTCCAGCAGGGGGTGGTCGCAGAACCGGGGAATCTGGATGCCCACCTGCTCGGCCGCGCGGATGATCAGCGTGCCCTTCGGCACGGTGACCTCGACCTCGTCGATGGTGAGAGTCACCGTCTCGACCGGAGGTGCGGCCGGCTTGCCGGTGTTGTCGACGGTCGCCGTCATCAGTGACCTCCCGCCCCGGCGAGCGCCGGCGTCTGCTTGGGGGTGTACGGGAACAGTGCGCTGGCGCTCGGGTCGAAGGGGCAGCCGTGGCCGTCGATGTGCGCCTGGTACTCGTCGCGGAACAGCTGGATGCTCGACGTCACCGGGGACGTCGCGCCGTCGCCGAGGGCGCAGAACGCGCGCCCGAGGATGTTGTCGCACAGGTCGAGCAGCAGGTCGACGTCGCGCTCCTCGCCCTGGCCCGCCTCGATGCGGTGCAGCACCTGCTTGAGCCAGTAGGTGCCCTCGCGGCACGGGGTGCACTTGCCGCACGACTCGTGCGCGTAGAAGTCCGTCCACCGGCTGACCGCCCGCACGACGCACGTCGTCTCGTCGAAGAGCTGCAGTGCGCGGGTGCCGAGCATCGACCCGGCCGCGCCCACCGACTCGTAGTCGAGCGGGGTGTCGAGGTGGTCGGCGGTGAACAGCGGCGTCGACGAGCCTCCGGGCGTCCAGAACTTCAGCTGGTGCCCGGCGCGGATGCCGCCGGCCTGGTCGAGCAGCTCCCGCAGCGTGATGCCCAGCGGCGCCTCGTACTGGCCCGGCCGCGTCACGTGCCCGGACAGCGAGAACAGCCCGTGCCCCTGCGACCGCTCGGTGCCCATGCCGGCGAACCAGTCCGCGCCGCGGGCGACGATGCCCGGCACCGACGCGATCGACTCGACGTTGTTCACCACCGTGGGCCGCGCGTACAGGCCCGCGACGGCGGGGAACGGCGGCTTGAGGCGCGGCTGGCCGCGCTTGCCCTCGAGGGAGTCGAGCAGCGCCGTCTCCTCGCCGCAGATGTACGCGCCGGCCCCGGCGTGCACGGTGACCTCCAGGTCGAAGCCGGAGCCGAGCACGTCCTTGCCGAGGAACCCCGCGTCGTACGCCTCCTGCACCGCGGCCATCAGCCGCCGGTACACGTGCAGCACCTCGCCGCGCACGTAGACGAACGCGTGGTGGCAGCCGATCGCGTAGCTCGTGATCGCGATGCCCTCCACCAGGTGCTGCGGGCTGGCGAGCATCAGCGGGATGTCCTTGCACGTGCCCGGCTCGGACTCGTCCGCGTTGACCACGAGGTAGCGCGGGCCGCCGTCCGGCGGGGGCAGGAAGCCCCACTTCATCCCGGTCGGGAACCCGGCGCCGCCGCGGCCGCGCAGGCCCGAGTCCTTGACCGTCTGCACGAGGTCGCCCGGCTCCATCGTCAGCGCCTTGCGCAGCCCGGCGTACCCGCCGGCCGCCTCGTAGGCGGCGAGCTTCCACGACCGCTCCGCGTCCCACGTGTCCGTGAGCACCGGCATGAGCTCAGTCATCGCTGCCCTCCTTCGGCTCGACGTCCTCGGAGGTCGTCGGCTTGCGCTCCGCGCTCGACTGCTCCCCGCCCGTCTCCGGCGGTACTTCGGCCTGGTCGGGCCTGCCGGCCGACGAGCCGTCCGAGGAGGGGGCGGGGGAATCCTCGTCGCCGGGCTGGTCGGGCCTGGCGGGAGCCGAGGGAGGAACGACCGAGGCGGATGGCGCGCCCGGCGACGAGGAATCCCCCGCCCCCTCCGCCCCAGCACCGTCGACGGCGGCCGCCGCGCGCGCCAGCCGCAGACCGGCGAGCGAAGGCTCCCCCGCCCCGACGCCCTCGTCCGCGCGACCGTCGGTGAACCCCGCCAGCACGCGGCTCATCTGCTTGAAGCCGCACACCGACGACGCGCCGCGCGTCGGCGCGACCTCCTGCCCGGCGCGCAACCGGTCCGTGAGGTCCGTGGCCGACTCCGGCGTCTGGTTGTCGAAGAACTCCCAGTTGACCATCACGACCGGCGCGTAGTCGCAGGCGGCGTTGCACTCGACGCGCTCCAGCGTGATCGCGCCGTCCTCGGTGGTCTCGTCGTGCCCGACGCCGAGGTGCTCGCTCAGCTCGTCGAAGATGGCGTCCCCGCCCATGACCGCGCACAACGTGTTGGTGCACACGCCCACGGTGTAGGTGCCGTTGGGGTGCCGCTTGTACTGCGTGTAGAAGGTGGCCACGGCGCTCACCTCCGCGGGCGTCAGCTCCAGCTGCTCGGAGCAGAACATGATCCCGTCGCGGCTCACGTACCCGTCCACCGACTGCACCAGGTGCAGCATCGGCAGCAGGCCGGAGCGCGGGTCCGGGTAGCGCGCCTTGATCGCGGCGGCGTCGGCGGTGAGCGACGCCAGCGTGTCGGCGTCGTACCGGGCCTGCGAGCGCGCGCTCGTGGGTTCTGCCGTCATCGGTCGACCCCTCCCAGCACCGGGTCCAGGGACGCGACGGCGACGACGACGTCGGCCACCTGGCCGCCCTCGCACATCACCGACACGGCCTGGAGGTTGTTGAACGACGGGTCGCGGAAGTGCGCCCGGTACGGCTTGGTGCCGCCGTCGGACACGGCGTGCACGCCGAGCTCGCCGCGCGGGTGCTCCACGGTCTGCCACGTCTGCCCGGCCGGGACGCCGAAGCCCTCGGTGACGAGCTTGAAGTGGTGGATCAGCGCCTCCATCGAGGTGCCCATGATCTGGCGGATGTGGTCGAGCGAGTTGCCCTGGCCGTCCGCGCCGACCGCGAGCTGCGCCGGCCACGCGATCTTCTTGTCCGCCACCATGACGGGGGCGCCGGCGGTGTCCTCGAGCCGCGTGAGGCACTGCTCCACGATCCGCAGCGACTGGTAGCACTCCTCCAGCCGCAGCACGACGCGGGAGTAGCAGTCGGCGTCGGTCGACGTCGGCACGTCGAAGTCGTACGTCTCGTAGCCCGAGTAGGGGAACGCCTTGCGCACGTCGTAGGGCAGACCCGTGGAGCGCAGCACCGGCCCGGTGATGCCGAGGGCCATGCACCCGGCGAGGTTGAGCACCCCCACGTCGGTGAGCCGCGCCTTGAAGATCGGGTTGGCGAGCATGAGGTCACCGAGCTGGCCGAGGTACATGCGGATCTTGGGCAGGGCGGCGCGCACCTGGTCCTCGAACCCCTCGGGCACGTCCTGGGCGACGCCGCCCGGCCGCACGTAGGCGTGGTTCATGCGCAGGCCCGTGACGGCCTCGAACAGCCGCAGGATCTCCTCGCGGGCCGTGAACCCGATGGTCATGACCGTGGTCGCGCCCATCTCGTTGCCGCCCGTGCCGAGGCACACGAGGTGGGAGGCCACCCGGTTGAGCTCCATCATCAGCACGCGGATGATCGACGCCCGCTCGGGCACGTCGTCCGTGATCCCCAGCAGCTTCTCCGTGGCGAGGCAGTAGGCCGACTCCTGGAAGAGCGGCGCCAGGTAGTCCATCCGGGTGCAGAACGTGGTGCCCTGCGTCCAGGTGCGGAACTCCATGTTCTTCTCGATGCCGGTGTGCAGGTAGCCGATGCCGCAGCGGGCCTCGGTGACCGTCTCGCCGTCGATCTCGAGCATGAGGCGCAGCACGCCGTGGGTGGACGGGTGCTGCGGGCCCATGTTGACGACGATGCGCTCCTCGCCCACGGCCTCGCGGGCGATCTCGTCCCAGTCGCCGCCCGACGCCTCGAACCCGGGGACGCCCGGGTCGAACTCGTCGGTCGGCGCCTTGGTGGCGGTGAAGGTTCCAGACGTCACGAGTACTGCCTCCTCGTGTCCGGCGGCGGCACCGTGGCGCCCTTGTACTCCACGGGGATGCCGCCGAGCGGGTAGTCCTTGCGCTGCGGGTGCCCGGGCCAGTCGTCCGGCATCTCGATGCGCGCCAGGCCCGGGTGGCCGTCGAAGACGATGCCGAAGAAGTCCCAGGTCTCGCGCTCGTGCCAGTCGTTGGTGGGGTACACCCCGGTGGTCGAGGGGATGTGCGGGTCGGCGTCCGGCACCGACACCTCGAGGCGGATGCGACGCCCGTGCGTCACGGAGGTCAGGTGGTAGACGGCGTGCAGCTCGCGGCCCTCGTCCTGCGGGTAGTGCACGCCCGAGACGCCGAGGCTGAGCTCGAACCGCAGGTCCTGGTCGTCGCGCAGCGCCCGGCAGACGGCCACGAGGTGCTCGCGCGCCACGTGCAGCGTCAGCTCGGCGTGCGGGCTCGGCGGGTCGGTCTGCGGGTCGACCGACACCCGCTCCACCGCGTCCTCGAACGCGACCCCGGCCGCGCCGAGCACCTCCGCGAGCACGTCGACGGCCTCGTCGAACCAGCCGCCGTAGGGGCGCGTCGCCGGGCCCGACAGCGCCACGGTCCGGACCAGCCCGCCGTACCCCGACGTGTCTCCCGAGCCGCGCACCCCGAACATGCCCTGGCGCACCTCGACGACCTCGGGCCCCCGACCGTCCTGCGCCGGCTCGCCGCCGGCGACGACCTCCCCCGTCATCGCAGCAGCCCCTTGAGCTCGAACGTGGGCGTGGCCTCGAGGGCCGCCGCCTCCGCGGCCGCGGCCGCCTCGCGGCGGTTCACGCCCAGCGGGGAGTCCTGGATGTGCTGGTGCAGCGCGAGGATCGCGTTGATGAGCATCTCCGGGCGCGGCGGGCAGCCGGGCAGGTACACGTCGACCGGCACGATGTGGTCGACGCCCTGCACGATCGCGTAGTTGTTGAACATGCCGCCGCTGGACGCGCACACGCCCATGGACAGCACCCACTTGGGCTCGCTCATCTGGTCGTAGACCTGCCGCACCACCGGGGCCATCTTCTGGCTCACCCGGCCCGCGACGATCATGAGGTCCGCCTGCCGCGGCGACGCCCGGAAGACCTCCATGCCGAACCGCGACAGGTCGAACCGCGACGCGCCGGCCGCCATCATCTCGATGGCGCAGCACGCCAGTCCGAACGTCACCGGCCACACGGACGCCTTGCGCAGGTAGCCCGCCAGGTCCTCGATCGTCGTCAGCAGGAAGCCCGACGGAGCCTCTTCCAGGCCCATGACCCCTCCCCTTCGTGAGCATCGGTGCCGGATCGTGCCGGCATCGTCGCCGTCCGTAGTGCCGTGTCGTTCTGGGTCGTGCAGGTCGTGCAGGTCGTGCTGTTGGTGCTGGTCGTGCGCCGGGTCAGACCCAGCTCAGGCCGCCGCGCCGCCACTCGTAGACGAAGGGCACGGTGATGAGGGCGAGGAACGACAGCATCGCCACCAGGCCGAAGCCGGCGAGCGCCGCGAAGTCCACCGCCCACGGGTAGAGGAAGACCACCTCGATGTCGAAGACGATGAACGTCATCGCGACCAGGTAGTACTTGACGGGCAGCCGCCCGCCGCCGACGGCGTGCGGCGTCGGCTCGATGCCGCACTCGTACGCGTCGAGCTTGGCGCGGTTGTAGCGCCTGGGGCCGATGACGGCGCTCGCCGCCACGCCGCCCACGGCGAGCACCAGGGCCACGCCCATGAGCATGAGGACCGGCACGTACGGATTCGTCATCGTGCCGCTCCCGTCCGCGCCGCCGCGCCGCCGCGCCCGACTTCGTGCATCTCGACCACTCCTTCGTGCTCGTGTGCGCTCATGCTCTGCTGACCCCGCCCGATCGTCGTGCCGCGCTCATGCCGCCGGCACCACCCTCGTGAGCCCCGCGATGACCCGGTCCACCCAGTCACCGCCGCGCGGCTCGTAGCAGTCGGACAGCAGCTTGAGCACGAACCGCATGACCACCGGGCGCGGCAGCCCGTACCGCACGCAGATCCGCATGACCTGCGGGTGCTCGATGAGCCGCACGAACCAGCGGCCCAACGTGTAGTAGCCGCCCAGGTCGGCCCGCATCCGGTCCGCGTAGGACGCGAGCGTCCGCTCGCGCGCGTCGTCGGTGGTGCGGGTGCGCGCCTGCGCGATCGCGTCCGCCGCGACCCGACCCGCTTGGAGGGCGTACGCGATGCCCTCGCCGTTGAACGGGCTGACCATGCCGGCCGCATCGCCCACCAGCATCGCGCCGTCGCGGTAGAGGGGGCTGCGGTTGAAGCCCATCGGCAGCGCCGCGCCGCGGATCGGCCCGACCTGGTTCTCGGGGGTGAAGCCCCACTCGGCGGGAGCGTTGCGCATCCAGGCCTGCATCATGCCGCGGTAGTCGTGGCCGGTGGCGGACTGCCGCGCGGGCGTGGAGCTCACGGAGCCGAGGCCCACGTTGGCGGTGCCGTCGCCGAGCGCGAAGATCCAGCCGTAGCCGGGCAGCAGGTTCGACTCCCCGGGGGCGCCGTCCCACAGCTCGAGGTGCGACTCCATCCACGCGTCCTCGTGGCGGGACGTGCCCTCCGTGCGTAAGTAGGTGCGCACCGCCGTGCCCAGCGGGCGGTCGTCGCGGCGCGTGATGCCGAGCCCGGTCGCGAAGCGGGAGGAGACGCCGTCGGCCGCGACGACGACGGGCGCGCGGTAGACGGCCTCGGCGCCGTCGGCGCGTCCCCGCCCGTCGAGCGGCTGCGTGCGGACGCCCACCACGCGGCCGTCCCGGTCGTCGACCAGCGGGCCGGTCACCTTGGTGCGCTCGAGGAGCTTGGCGCCGCTGGCCTGCGCGTGCTGGGCGAGGCGGTGGTCGAGCGACATGCGGGACCGGGCCATGCCGTAGCCGGGGTAGGAGTCGAGGTCGGGCCAGGGCAGCTCCCACGAGCGCGCGCCCGCGACCACCCGCAGGCCCTCGTTGCGGATCCACCCGTCCTCGGCGCGGGTGCCGAGGCCCATGCGGGCGAGCTCCCCCACCGCGCGGGGCGTCAGGCCGTCGCCGCAGACCTTGTCGCGGGGGAAGGACGCCTTGTCGAGCACGAGGACGTCGAGGCCTGCCGACGCGCACCAGTGAGCGGTGGACGTCCCGGCCGGACCGGCGCCCACCACGATCACGTCAGCGTCGTCTGAACGACCTGCCCGCACGTGCCCACCTCGCTCCCTCGAGCGCCCCGGCGACGGTGCCGGAGTCGATTTGTGAACCCCATCACAACTCTTGTCGAGCACTCTAGTCACGTTCGCGGGGCGATGTGTAGGAAGGTAACCCTTCCTTGCCGCGACACCGCCCCGGCGCACCCCCGGGGCCACGTCGCCGCAGGTCCGGAAGGGTACGGGCGTCGGCATGTCGCGGGGTGCGTGCACGCCCCGACGTGCCTACGGTCGTGCGCACGCGGGACGTCGGACGAACCCGCGCCATCCACCGCAGCCAGACCTCCAGGAGGCTCCACCCATGAAGGCAGGACCCGCATTCGTCGTCGGCGCAGCGCTCGGCTACCTGCTCGGCACCGAGAAGGGCCGGCAGCAGCTCGACAAGGCCAAGGACTGGGCGACGGAGACCTGGAACGACCCGCGCGTGCAGGCCAAGGTCGCGGAGTACTCGCCGCTCGCCAAGGACCGGGCCACCGAGGGCTGACGTCGACCAGCTCGGCAGCGGGTGCGTCTGCTCGGCACGGGACGGTGCCGAACGGACGCACCCCTTGCCGAACGGATCTGCCTCAGGCGGGCCGCACGCCCCGGTGCAGCGCGACGATGCCGCCGGCGAGGTTGCGGTACGACACCCGCTCCCACCCGGCGGCGAGGAGCCGACGGCCGAGCGCGTCCTGGTCGGGCCAGGCGCGGATCGACTCCGCCAGGTAGTCGTACGAGCCCCGGTCGCGGGTCACCGCTCCCGCCACGACGGGCAGCGCCCCCATCAGGTACTCCTGGTACACCACGCGGAACGGCGCCCAGGTGGGCGTGGAGAACTCGCAGATGACGACGCGACCGCCCGGCCGCACCACCCGCAGCATCTCGTGCAGCGCGGCGTCCGTGTCCACGACGTTGCGCAGGCCGAAGCTGATCGTCGCGGCGTCGAACGCCCCGTCGGCGAACGGCAGCCGGGTCGCGTCACCCGCGACGAACGACAGGTCGGGGCGGCGCGCCTTGCCCACGGCGAGCATGCCGAGGCTGAAGTCGGACGGGACGACGAGCGCGCCGTCGGCCGCGAACGGCTCGCTCGACGTGCCGGTGCCGGCCGCCAGGTCGAGCACCTTCTCGCCGGGGACCGCAGCCACGGCCTCGACCACGGCCCGGCGCCAGCGGCGGTCCTGCCCGAGCGAGACGAGGTCGTTGACGAGGTCGTAGCGCCGCGCGATGCCGTCGAACATCGACGCGACCTCGGCGGGCTTCTTCTCCAGGCTGGCGCGCGACATGGACGTCATGGTCGCACGCCCCTGCCCGCCACCGGCGACCCGTTGACGGCGTCGCGCGGCTCGCCTAGCGTCCCCGGCGAGGGCGGCGTGCGGCCGTGGCTCCCTGGATCGGCAGACAGGCCCACTGAGCCGGCGCGACGCGGCGCCGGTCTCCCGGGCGCCGCCGTCAGGAGGCACCGATGAGCACCTGGATCAAGAACCCGCTGGCCGTCTTCACCGCCGACGACTCCCCCGAGGCGCCCGACGCGCGCGGCGGCGTCGTCGTGACCGACGGCGTGATCACCGAGCTGGTCGCCGCCGGCGCGACCCCCGCCGCCCCCGTCGACGAGACGTTCGACGCGTCGGAGCACGTGGTCACGCCCGGCCTGATCAACACGCACCACCACTTCTACCAGACCCTCACGCGGGCCTGGGGGCCGGTCGCGGACGCCGAGCTGTTCCCCTGGCTCACCACGCTGTACCCGGTGTGGGCGCGCCTCACGCCGCGCGCCCACGAGCTCGCGACGAAGGTCGCGCTGACCGAGCTGCTGCTGTCCGGCTGCACCACGGCGGCCGACCACCACTACGTCTTCCCGGCTGGCCTGGACGACGCGATCGACATCCAGGTCGCGGCCGTCCTCGAGCTCGGGATGCGCGCCACGCTGACGCGCGGCTCGATGACGCTCGGCACGGACGACGGCGGCCTGCCGCCGCAGTCGGTGGTGCAGGACGCCGACACGATCCTCGCGGACTCCGAGCGCCTGATCTCGACGTACCACGAGCGGGGCGACGGCGCGCGGATCCAGATCGCGCTGGCGCCGTGCTCGCCGTTCTCGGTGACGACCCAGAACATGCAGGACACGGCCGAACTGGCCGCGCGGCACGACGTGCGGCTGCACACCCACCTCGCCGAGACGATCGACGAGGAGGACTTCCTGCGCGAGCGCTTCGGCATGCGCACGGTCGACTACCTCGAGTCGGTGGGCTGGCTGACCGACCGCGCCTGGCTGGGCCACGGCATCCACTTCGACGACCAGGAGATCGCCCGCCTCGGCGCGGCGGGCACGGGGGTGGCACACTGCCCGACGTCGAACATGCGGCTCGCGTCCGGCATCGCGCGCGTCCTGGAGCTCGAGGACGCAGGCGTGCCCGTCGGGCTCGGGGTCGACGGCTCGGCGTCGAACGACGCCTCCACGATGATGCCGGAGGCCCGCCAGGCCCTCTACCTGCAGCGCCTCAAGTACGGCGCGTCCGTGCCGGTGGCGCGCGCCCTGGGCTGGGCGACCCGCGGCTCGGCCCGCGTGCTGGGCCGCGACGACCTCGGCACCCTCGCCGTCGGCAAGCAGGCCGACCTCGCCCTGTGGCGCCTGGACGAGCCGCGCTTCTCCGGCTCGCACGACCCGGTCGCCGCCCTCCTCCTGTGCGGCGCCGACCGCGCCGACCGCGTGATGGTGGGCGGCGACTGGCGGGTCGTCGACGGCGCGGTCGTCGGCCTCGACGTGCCCGCCCTGCTCGCCGAGCACCGCGACGCCGCGCGCCGCCTCGTCGCCGGCTGACCCTCGCCCGCACAGGGCGCCGAACAGGCGGTTGCGCACGTTCCCACCGCTGAGAACGTGCGCAACC
>NZ_JBHWYY010000053.1:0-27148 GCF_042728595.1 Isoptericola sp. NPDC060185
GCGCTGTTCCTCCACGGAACAGCGCCAACCGAGCGCCCACAACGTCTCGGCGGGGTCAGCCGTCCTCGCGGGGTGGCCGCCCGGCATCCTTGAGCGCGCGACGGAGCAGCAGGTCGATCTGGACGCTGACTCTGGGGGTTGTGTCCAAGGGCAGACGCTGCCATGATCGACAAACAAGTTTGTAGCACAAAGTTCTCTGTGAGGTAGTGATGACCGAGACCCCCGGCTGGCCGGCCGACGACGCCGAGCTCGCCGCCGCGGACTCGCTGCGGCTGATCCGCGAGCAGCAGGACCGCGCCCGCGCCGCCCTCGAGCCGGACGGCCGCGCGCTGTACGGCGCGTGGGGCGTCGCCTGGCTCGCCGGCTACCTCGTGCTGTGGACCAGCGCGAGTGCCCACGGGGAGCCCGAGGCGTGGGCGTTCTGGGTGTTCGCCGGCGCGATCGCCGCGGCCGTCGTCTTCACGATGGTGCACACCATGAGCCGCACGGCGGGCACGCGCGGCGTCTCCGCCCGCACGGGCGCGATGTACGGGTGGTCGTGGATGCTCGGCTTCCTCACCTTCAGCGTGTTTCTCGGCGGCCTCGCCCGGGCGGGCGCCGACGGCGAGGTCATGGCCCTCGCCAGCAACGGTGGCGCGTGCCTCGTCGTCGGGCTGCTCTACCTGGGCGGCGCCACGGCGTTCGGCGACCGGAACCTGTTCGTCCTCGGCACGTGGATCCTGCTGGTCGCCGGCGTCGCGACGCTCGTCGGGCTGCCCGGCACGTACCTCGTGATGGCGCTCGCGGGCGGCGGCGGGTTCGTCGTGATGGCGGTGGTCGAGCACCTGCGGGTCCTGCGCCGGCGGCGGCGTGCCGACGAGGGGGCGACCCGTGCCTGACGCCCTCGACCCGGTCATCCACGCGCCCGCCCGGCTCCGCGTCGTCGCGACGCTCGCCGCCCTGGACGCCGGCGACGAGCTGAGCTTCCCCAAGGTGCAGAAGCTCCTCGACATGACGGCCGGCAACCTGTCCACCCACCTGCGCAAGCTCGAGGACGCCGGCTACGTCCGCGTCACCAAGACCCACGAGGGTCGCACCCCCGCGACGTACCTCGCCCTCACGCAGCAGGGGCGACGGGCGTTCGAGGACTACACCGAGGCCCTCACCGGCCTGCTGAGAGGAGCCGGATCATGACCCGCACCCGACCCCCCGAGCGGGCGCCCGCCGTCACGCCGGTGCCCACGTCGACGGGCGCCGTCGTCGCCGTCCGCGGTGTGACGCGCCGGTTCGGCGACGTCGTCGCGCTCGACGACGTGTCGCTGGACGTCGGGCCCGGCGAGCTCGTCGGGCTGCTCGGACCCAACGGCGCCGGCAAGTCCACGCTCCTGTCGCTGGTGAGCGGCCAGCGTCGCCCCGACTCCGGCACCGTGAGGCTGCTGGGCGGCGACCCCCGCGACGCCGCCAGCCGCGCCGGCCTCGGCATCACCCCGCAGGAGACTGGCCTGCCGCCCACCCTGCGCGTGGGCGAGGTGGTCGACTTCGTGGGCGGGCACTTCGCCGGACCGGTGCCGACCGGCGAGCTGCTGGAGCAGTTCGGGCTCGCCGACCTGGCCCGCCGGCAGACGGGCGCGCTCTCGGGCGGGCAGAAGCGGCGCCTCGCGGTGGCGCTCGCGCTCGTGGGGCGCCCGCGCGTCGTCCTGCTCGATGAGCCCACCACCGGCCTCGACGTCGGCGCCCGGCAGGCGCTGTGGGACGCGGTCCGCGCCTACCACGCGGGCGGCGGCACGGTGCTGCTGACCAGCCACTACCTCGAGGAGGTGCAGGCGCTGGCGCAGCGGGTGGTCGTCATCGACCGCGGCGTGGTGCGCGCCGACGACTCCCTCGAGGCCATCCTCCGGCGCGTCGGCCTGCGCCGGGTGGCGCTGCGGTCCGCGACGGACCTCGCCGCGTGGCCGGGCGTCGTGCGCGCCGAGCGCCGGGAGGGCGGCGTGCAGGAGCTGTACACCGCCGACGCGGACGCCCTCGTGCGCGACCTCGTCCGCGGCGACGTGGACTTCCACGACCTCCGGATCCGGGGCGCCAGCCTCGAGGAGGCCTTCGAGGAGATGGTGCTGCAGGAGGTGGCCCGATGAGCGCGACGACCACGACCCCGGGACGGGCGCCGGGCGCCCCCGGGCCGCTGCGGCTGACCTGGCTGCACTTGCGCTACCAGTTCCTCGAGACGGTGCGCGTGCCGATCGCGGTGCTGGGCAACATGCTGTTCCCCGCTCTGGCGATGTTCTTCTTCGTGGTGCCGCAGCGCGAGGTGGCGAACGACCCGCTGTGGTCGACGATGGCGGTCGCGAGCCTCGGCCTGTTCGCCGTCTGCTCGGCCAGCCTGTTCACCTACGGGCTGGGCGTGGCGGAGGACCGCCAGCTCCCGTTCGACCCCTTCCTGCGCTCCCTGCCCGCCGGCCCCGGCCCGCGGATGGTGGCGCGGATCGGCAACGGCGCGATCTTCGCGCTCTTCGGGCTGGTGCCGCTCGTCCTCATCGGGTGGCTGTTCACGGCCGCGTCGGTGACGTTCGGGCAGCTGCTCGCCGGGGTGGGCACCATCCTGCTGGTCTCCGTGCCGTTCGTGCTGCTCGGCATGGCTGTGGGGTACTCGCTGTCCGCGAAGGCCGCGCTGCCGGTGGTGCAGGTGGTGCTGTTCCCGCTGGCGTTCGCGGGCGGTCTGTTCCTGCCGCCGCAGGTGTTCCCGGGCTGGCTGGACGCGATCTCGCAGGCCACGCCCACGCGCGCCGGTCGCGACCTGCTGGTGCAGGCCCTCACCGGCGAGCCGGCCTACGGGCTGGCGTGGGCGGTGCTGCTCGGCTGGACGGCCCTGTTCGCCGTCCTCGCCGTCGTCGCCTACCGCCGCGACGAGGGCCGCCGCTTCCGCTGACCCGGGTCTGTGCTGTGAGCGGGCGTTTGGCCCTGAATCCGGGAGGGTTCAGGGCCAAACGCGCGCTCACAACCCTCAGGCCATGTAGGTGGAGGCCATCGCCCGGTCGGGGGTGAGGCGCAGGACGACGCGCTCCGGGTCGTGCTCGAGCGGCCGGTAGCGCTTCGTGTACCGCGCGACGGCGTCCGCGACCTCCTGGGGGTCCTCGCTCACCTCGATCGTGCCCTCGAGGGTCAACCACCGCCCGCCGTCGACCTGGCACAGCGCGGCCCGGGGCCGGCCGCCGTCGGCCGTCGCCCGGCGGGCGTTCGCCACCTTGGTCGACGTGCGCCGCGCGGTGGTGCGGGCGACCCCGGCGTCCGCGTCCCAGGTGAAGGCGACGGGCACGACGTGCGGGCTCCCGTCGGCGCGGAGCGTGGTCAGGGTGGCGAGGTGGCGCTCGGTGACGAACACGAGCTGCTCGGGGTTGAGGCGGAACACGCCACGAGCCTACGGCGGCCGGCGACGGGCCACGGACCGGTCGGTCCGGTCCGGTCCGGACCCGTGGGTCAGAACCCGTCGGAGAGGATCGGCGGCACGCGGGTGCCGTGCCGGCCCTCGTCGTGCAGGGCGCGCAGCACCTCGAGCTCGTGCGGCACCACCGGGTCGGGGAGCGTCACGAACGGGAACCACCGCAGGTCGGCGACCTTGCCCGGCTCCCGGATCTCCGGGCTGCCCGACCAGCGGGTGGCGGTGAAGAAGAAGTCGACCCGCTGCTCCAGAGCCGGACCGCCGGGCTGCCCGCGGTGCATCGTCGTGACGGGCACCAGGTCGGCGGCCTCGACGACGACGCCGAGCTCCTCCCGGGCCTCCCGCACCGCCGCCTCCTGCACGGACTCCCCCGCCTCGACGTGGCCGGCCGCGGCGGCGGCCCAGTGCCCGTCCATGAAGCCCGTGCCCTGGCGCAGCTGCAGCAGCACCTGGCCCTCGCGGCGCAGGTACAGGTACGCCGCGGGCACCACCCGGAACCGGTGGTCGGCCGAGCCGTCGTCCCAGCCCGGCCCCGCTGCGTCCGCCCCGGTCACGAGAGGCACGCCGGGCCGAGGAGCGCCTTGAGGTCGCCGAACAGCGCGGGCGACTTCTCCACCCGCAGCGTGTCCGCGGCCCGCACGATCGTCCGCTTGCCCGGCTCGGCGACGCTCACGTGCACCTCCGCCGAGCCCGGGTGCGAGGCGAGCACCTCGCGCAGCCGCGCCATGACCGGCTCGACGCACCGCGTGTGGGGCACCGTCACCAGGACGGGCGCGTCGGCCACGGCGGACGTGTCCGGCAGCGAGACCTCCATGGCCTGCAGCTGCATCTGGTCGTCGCGGCGCCGTACCCGGCCGCGCAGCGTGACGACCTGGTCCTCCGCGAGGATCGTCGAGTAGGCCAGGTACGTCTCGCCGAAGAACATCACCTCGACCCCGCCCTCGAGGTCCTCGACCGTGACCGCGGCCCACGGGTTGCCGTTCTTGCTCATCTTGCGCTGCACGCTGGTGAGCAGGCCGGCGACGGTGACGGTGGACCCGTCCGGACGGCCCTCGTCGGCCATCAGGGCGGCGATCGACGTGTCCGCCGCGCGCGCGAGCACGTGCTCCAGCCCGGACAGCGGGTGGTCGGACACGTACAGGCCGAGCATCTCCCGCTCGAACGCGAGCCGCTGCTTCTTGTCCCAGTCCGGCAGGTCCGGGACGTCGACGGCGAACGTCATCGCCGCGTCCTCGTCCGCGCCACCGAAGCCGGCGAAGAGGTCGAACTGCCCCTCGGCCTCCTTGCGCTTGACGGAGATGACCGAGTCCACGGCCTGCTCGTGCACCACGAGCAGCGCGCGGCGCGGGTGCCCGAGGGAGTCGAACGCGCCCGCCTTGATGAGCGACTCGATGGTCCGCTTGTTGCAGACGACGGCCGGCACCTTGTCGAGGAAGTCCGTGAACGAGGTGAAGGCGCCCTTCTCCTCGCGCGCGGCGATGATCGCGTCCACCACGTTGGCGCCGACGTTGCGGATCGCGGTCAGGCCGAACCGGATGTCCGCGCCGACGGCGGTGAACTTGGCCGCGGAGTCGTTGACGTCGGGCGGCAGCACTGTGATGTGCATGCGACGGCACTCGCCCAGGTAGAGCGCCATCTTGTCCTTGTCGTCCCGCACGCTCTGGAGCAGGCCGGCCATGTACTCGGTCGGGTAGTTCGCTTTGAGGTAGGCCGTCCAGTAGGACACCACGCCGTACCCGGCGGAGTGCGCCTTGTTGAACGCGTACCCGGCGAACGGGACGAGCACGTCCCACACCGCCTGGATCGCCGCGTCGGAGTAGCCGCGCTCCCGGCAGCCCGCCTGGAACGGGACGAACTCCTTGTCGAGGATCTCCTTCTTCTTCTTGCCCATCGCGCGGCGCAGCAGGTCGGCCTGGCCGAGCGAGTAGCCGGCGAGGATCTGCGCGGCGCGCTGCACCTGCTCCTGGTAGACGATGAGGCCGTACGTCTCGCCGAGCACCTCCGCGAGCGGCTCCTCCAGCTCGGGGTGGATCGGCTCGATCTTCTGCATGCCGTTCTTGCGCAGCGCGTAGTTGATGTGCGAGTTCATGCCCATCGGCCCGGGCCGGTACAGGGCGATGACGGCGGAGACGTCCTCGAAGTTGTCGGGCCGCATCTGGCGCAGCAGCGAGCGCATCGCGCCGCCGTCCAGCTGGAACACGCCGAGCGTGTCGCCGCGGGCGAGCAGGTCGTAGGTGGCCTTGTCGTCGAGCTCGACCGTCTCGATCGCGACCGGGTCCTTGCCGTTCATCACGATGTTCTCGAGCGCGTCGTCGAGGATCGTGAGGTTGCGCAGCCCCAGGAAGTCCATCTTGATCAGGCCGAGGCCCTCGGACGTCGGGTAGTCGAACTGCGTGATGACCGCGCCGTCCTGCGGGCGCCGCATGATCGGGATGATGTCGATCAGCGGGTGGCTGGACATGATGACGCCCGCGGCGTGCACGCCCCACTGCCGCTTCAGGCCCTCGATGCCGCGCGCCGTCTCGACGACGCGCTGCGCCTCGGGGTCGGCGTCGTGCACGGCCCGGAACTCGGCGGCCTCGGCGTAGCGCTCGTGCTTCGGGTCGAAGATCCCGGACAGCGGGATGTCCTTGCCCATCACGGCCGGCGGCATCGCCTTGGTGAGCTTCTCCCCCATCGCGAAGGGGAAGCCGAGCACGCGGGAGCCGTCCTTGAGCGCCTGCTTCGCCTTGATCGAGCCGTAGGTGACGATCATGGCCACGCGGTCGTCGCCGTACTTCTCGGTGACGTACCGGATGACCTCGGCGCGCCGGCGCTCGTCGAAGTCCACGTCGACGTCGGGCATGGAGATGCGCTCCGGGTTGAGGAAGCGCTCGAAGATCAGGCCGTGCTTGAGCGGGTCGAGCTCCGTGATGCCCATGACGTAGGACACCATCGATCCCGCCGCCGAGCCACGGCCCGGCCCCACGCGGATGCCCTGCTCCTTGGCCCAGTTGATGAAGTCGGCCACTACGAGGAAGTACCCCGGGAAGCCCATCTGGATGATGACCTCGACCTCGTAGTTCGCCTGCTTGCGCACGTCGTCCGGGATCCCGCCCGGGTACCGGCGGTGCAGGCCGGCCTCGACCTCCTTGACGAACCAGCTGACCTCGTCCTCCCCCTCGGGCACGGGGAACCGCGGCATGTAGTTCGCCTTGGTGTCGAACGAGACGTCGCAGCGCTCGGCGATGAGCAGCGTGTTGTCGACGGCCTCCGGGTGCTCCGAGAACAGCCGCCGCATCTCCGCGCCCGACCGCACGTAGAAGGTGTCGCCGCTGAAGGCGAACCGGCTGCCGCCCTGGTCGTAGGTCGGCTCGTCGAGCGTCGACCCCGAGTTCACGGCGAGCAGCACCTCGTGGGAGTGCGCGTCCTCCTGCTTCGTGTAGTGCAGGTCGTTCGTGGCCACGAGGGGCGCGTCGATCGTCTCGGCCAGCCGCAGCAGGTCCTTCGTGACCCGGGACTCGATCTCGATCCCGTGGTCCATCAGCTCGACGAAGAAGTTCTCCTTGCCGAGGATGTCCTGGAGCTCGCCCGCGGCGCGCACCGCCTCGTCCCACTGGCCGAGCCGCAGGCGCGTCTGCACCTCGCCCGACGGGCAGCCCGAGGTGCCCATGAGCCCCTTGCCGTACGTCTCCAGCAGCTCGCGGTCCATGCGCGGCCACTTGCCCATCTGGCCGTCCAGCGACGCCAGCGAGGAGGCGCGGAAGAGGTTGTGCATCCCCTCGTTGTCCCGCGCCCACAGCGTCATGTGCGTGTAGGCGCCGCCGGCGGAGACGTCGTCGCGGCGCTGGTGCTGCTCGCCCCACAGCACCTTGGTGCGGTCGTGGCGGCTGGTGCCCGGCGTCACGTACGCCTCGACGCCGATGATCGGCTTGACGCCGTGCTTCTGCGCGGTGCTCCAGAAGTCGAAGGCGCCGAACAGGTAGCCGTGGTCCGTGATCGCGATGGCCTTCTGGCCGAGGCGCGACACCTCGCTGAACAGCTCGTTCATCCGCGCCGCGCCGTCGAGCATCGAGTACTCGGTGTGGACGTGCA
This sequence comes from Isoptericola sp. NPDC060185, assembly GCF_042728595.1. NCBI lineage: Bacteria > Bacillati > Actinomycetota > Actinomycetes > Micrococcales > Promicromonosporaceae > Isoptericola > Isoptericola sp. NPDC060185. The sequence continues at coordinate 7,487 of NZ_JBHWYY010000053.1, forward strand.
GATGGACGAAGTCGTCAGTCTCGGCCGGCATGTCGACGAGTCTAGGAGGCGCCACCGACGCCCTCGGACGCACGCGCCGAGAGCCGCCTCACACCGGCGTCACCCTCGGGCAGGTCACCATCGCACGAGGAGCCGCAGCACGCGCAGGCCGTCCTCCGTGCCCGGCCAGTGCCGGCGCACGACGTCGGGGCCCGCGCTGCGCACGACGGCCCGGAGCACGAGAACGACCACGACGACGTCGTCGGCCCAGCCCAGCACGGGGATGACGTCCGGCACGACGTCGAACGGCATCGCCAGGTAGGCGAGCAGCACCGCGACCAGCGCCCGCACGCGGCGGGTGAGGGTCCGGTCCACGGCGAGGCGCTTGACCAGGCGCAGCACGTCCGGCAGCAGCCGGACCGCGCCGCGCAGCGACCCGCGGCCGGTGCGCCGGCGCACGACGAGCAGGCCGACGAGCAGCACGGCCCACAGCGCGAGCACCGCGACGACGAGCCCGAGGAGCACGTCGGCCCAGAACGGCAGGTCGCGCACCGGATGCCTACCGGTACGCCCCGCGGACGACCTCGAGCGCGTGCGCCAGGTCGTCGGGGTACTCGCTGGTGACCTCCACCCAGCGGCCGGTGAGCGGGTGCTCGAAGCCGAGCCGCATCGCGTGCAGCCACTGCCGCTCCAGCCCCACCTTGGAGGCGAGCACGGGGTCGGCGCCGTAGGTGAGGTCACCGACCAGCGGGTGTCGCACGGCCTGGAAGTGCACCCGGATCTGGTGGGTGCGCCCCGTCTCGAGGTGCACCTCGACCAGCGACGCGGACGGGAGCATCTCGAGCACCTCGTAGTGCGTCACCGAGTGCTTGCCGTCGGCGACGACGGCGAACTTGTAGTCGGCCCCGGGGTGGCGGCCGATGGGGGCGTCAATCGTGCCGGTGGTCGGCTCGGGGTGCCCCTGCGCGAGCGCGTGGTAGACCTTCTCGACCGTGCGCTCCTTGAACGCCCGCTTGAGCCCCGTGTACGCGGCCTCGCTCTTGGCGACGGCCATGAGCCCCGACGTGCCGACGTCGAGCCGGTGCACGATGCCCTGCCGCTCGGCCGCGCCCGACGTCGCGATCCGGTAGCCGGCCGCGGCGAGCGCGCCCACCACGGTGGGCCCGGTCCAGCCCGGCGACGGGTGCGCCGCGACGCCGACCGGCTTGTCGACGACGACCACGTCGTCGTCCTCGTAGGCGACGGACATGCCGGGCACGGGCTCGGCGACCACGGCGGGCGGCGCGGAGCGCGCCTCGGGGACCGTCACCTCGAGCCAGCCGCCGGCCACCACGCGGTCGGACTTGCCGACCTCGCGCCCGTCGAGCAGCACCGCGCCCGACGCCGCGAGGTCCGCCGCCTGGGTGCGCGAGAATCCGAGCATCCGTGCGAGGGCCGCGTCGACCCGCTCGCCCGCGAGCCCGTCCGGGACGGGCAGGGTACGCGTGGACACGTCAGCGCCCCTCGTCGGCGGCGTCGGACGTCGCGTCGGAGGTCGCGTCGGCGCCGGGCCTCGCGGCAGGGGGCGCGTCCACGTGCCGGCGGCCGTCCAGCCCGATCCCGCGGAACGACAGGATGACGATGAGCACCGCGGCCGCGACGATGGCGATGTCCGCCACGTTGCCGACGAAGACGCCGTAGTCGATGAAGTCGACCACGTACCCGCGCGCGAAGCCGGGCTCGCGGAAGAAGCGGTCGCCCAGGTTCCCCACCGCGCCGCCGAGCAGCAGCCCCAGCGCGACGGCCCAGCCCACGGACCCGATCCGCCGGATCGCGCGCAGGATCACGACCACCACCACGCACACCACGATGGTGAGGATCCACGTCATGCCCGACGCGATCGACAGCGCGGCGCCGTCGTTGTAGATGAGGCGAAGCTGCAGCAGCTCGCCGACCAGCGGTTTGGGCTCCCCGCCGAGCACGAGCGCGGACTCCGCCCACCACTTGGTGAGCTGGTCCACGAGCAGCACGACGGCCGCGAGGACGAAAGTCCAGGTGATGAGGCGACGACGGCGTTCGGCCGGGACGGGCGCGGTGTCCGTCCCCGGCTCGGGGGCCTTCGCCTCCGTGCCCTCGGGGGCGGCGTCGGCGGGCGCGCCCGTCGCGGGCGGCTCGGTGGCGCCGTCGCGCGGCGTGGGCTCGGGGGCCGGGGCGGAGCCGGCGGGCGTGGTCGACATCGTCGGCAAGTCTAGGCGGACGCCGCCCGTCGCAGGACCGCCGACGCCGAACTCGCGCACCCGGCCCGGAGCCCGGCCCCGAGCAGCGTCAGCGCCGCTCCTCGCGCGCCTTCGCCTCGACCGACAGCGTCGCACGGGGGAAGGCCTGGAGACGCGCCTTTCCGATCGGCAGCCCGGTGATCTCGCAGGTGGCGTACGTGCCCTTGCGGATGCGGTCGACGGCGTGCGCGGTCTGCGCCAGCAGGTCCCGCATGTTGTTGACCAGCGTGAGCTCCTGCTCGCGCTCGAGGGCGCTCGAGCCGTAGTCGGCCTGGTCGTCGCCCGCCCCGTCGCCGGAGTTGCGCAGCAGGTCGGACAGCTCCTGGTCCGCGACAGCGAGCTCACGCTCGAGCCGCTCCTTGTCCTCGAGCAGGAAGGCGGCCAGCTCCTCCACCTCGTGCAGGGTCCAGGGCTCCTCGCCCTCGCGGACCGGGAACGACTTCACGTCCCGCGCGAGGTGCGGGAAGTTCTCGCGCAGTGCGGCGCGGGTGGTGGTCGAGAGCTTGGCCATCGGTGCCCTTTCCGTGGTGCGTCGACGACGAGTCACCGCAGCGTAAGTGCGGCGAGCGGCCCGCACAACAGCACGCGCGGGGTGGCGCGTGAGTCGTGCGGGCCGCTCGGGAGAGGCGAGGACGCGGATCGGGGTGCGCGGGGTGACGGCCCCCCGCTCAGAGCTCCGAGCCGCGGCCGGCGTTGGCGTTCTGCCGCTGCGGCGGCAGGGCCGAGCCGCGGGCGTCGAGGTCGCCCAGCAGGTTCTGCAGGAAGCTCTTCAGGCGCGTGCGGTAGTCGCGCTCGAAGAGGCGCAGCTCGTCGATCTTGCGCTCGAGGAGCGAACGCTCCTGCTCGAGCTGGGACAGCGTGCGGTGGCTCGTCTCCTCCGCCTCGCGGACGATGCGCGTGCCCTCGGACTTGGCCTCCGAGATGAGGCGGTCGCCCTCCTCCTGGCCGGATCGCACGTAGTCGTCGTGCAGCTTCTGCGCCAGCTGGAGCATGCCGGTCGCGGACTCCGGCTCCGCCGGCTGCTGCTTGGCCGCCGCGGGGGCCGGCGCGGGCGCCGGCGTCGGGGCGGGGCTCGGCGTGGGCTGCGACTGCTGCGCCGCGTCCGAGCGGCTCAGCTCGGCGACGCGGTGCTCCGCCGCGGTGAGCTTGGAGCGCAGGTCGTCGTTCTCCTCCTGCACCGCCGTCAGGGTCCGCACGACCTCGTCGAGGAAGTCGTCCACCTCTTCGACGTCGTAGCCCTCGCGGAACTTGGTCGCGGCGAACTTCTTGTTCAGGATGTCTTCTGCCGTCAGCAGCGCCATCGTCTCACCTCATCGTCTTGCAGGATCGTCGGAGACCCGGGTCCCGGGCCGTCTGGGTGACCACGGTAGCGGACACGTCGGCGGGCGACTCGTCCGGGGAGACCGGGTCGTACTGCCCACACGACGTCTTCACACGTCAGCGCCGTGGCGATCGTCACCGACCCCAGGCCAGGAACAGCTGCTGAAGGATCGACGTCCCGATGAACAGGATGAGGAACGCGAGGTCCAGACGAACCTGGCCGAGCGTCAGGGGCGGGATCACCCGCCGCAGCGCCCGCAGCGGCGGGTCGGTGACCGTGTAGACGGCCTCCGCGATGACCAACATGACCCCGCGGGGCCTCCAGTCCCGCGCGAAGAACTGCACCCAGTCGAACACCAGGCGCACGACGAGGCACAACAGGAACAGGCCGAGGAGGAAGCCGATGAGGGTAAACACTGCGTTCACGGGACGAACCTACCCGAGCACGCCGCAGGGCCGGGGCGACATGCCCCGGCCCTGCGACGGACGGGTCCGTCGGCGCGTTCGGTGGGCGGCCGGCCTGTCGGCCGGCCCGAGCGGTCAGCTCTGGTTGTAGAAGGCCCCGCGGCCGGCCGGCTTCTCCGCCGGTGGCTCCTCGCCGGAGATCTCGACGTGCTCCGGCGAGAGCAGGAAGACCTTGTTGGTGACGCGCTCGATCGAGCCTCGGAGGCCGAAGATGAGGCCGGCGGAGAAGTCGACGAGACGCTTCGCGTCCGCGTCGTCCATGTCCGACAGGTTCATGATCACCGGGGTACCGCCGCGGAACGCCTCGCCGATGGTCCGCGCGTCGTTGTACGAGCGCGGGTGGATCGTCGTGATGCGCCGCAGGTCGGACGCGATCACCGACTCGCTCGCCCCGCCGCGGTGCAGCGGCGTGACCTGCGCCTGGTAGTCGTCACGGTCGCGCACCGGTGCCTCCAGCTCCTCGTACTCGTCGAGGTACTCCTCCGACTCCCCCTGGTCGTCGGCGAGCCCCAGGTACAGCATCGTCTTGCGAAGCGCTCCGCCCATCGCCCTGCTCCGTTCGTCGCCACGTCCCGCCCTCCGTCCCGGACGGTGTCACGACGTTAACCACGCCCGCAGCGGCATCGGCGCACGACACGCCGGTGTGTCGCGCCCGCGGGGCGCGTCTTCCCTGTGCCGCGTCAGGTCAGGACGACGACCCCGGCCTGCCGGCCCGTCGTCGTGCCCTGGGCCGTGGCACGGCGGTGGGAGTAGAGGTCGGTGTCGGTGAGGGTGCACCGGTCCACCCGGGACGCGTCGACCCCCCGCGCGGCCAGCTGGGCCAGCACCCCGGCGGGAAGGTCGAGCGCGGGGGTGCCCGCCGCGGTGGTCGACCACGTCTCGGGGACCACGTCGGCGACCTCGGCGCGCATCGCGGCCGGCACCTCGTAGCAGGTGCCGCAGACGGCCGGGCCGACGGCCGCCCGCACGTCCTCGAGGCGGGCGCCGCGGGCGAGCATCCCGTCGAGCACGCGGTGGACCACGCCCGCGGCGACGCCCTTGCGGCCCGCGTGCGCGACGGCGACGACGCGGGCCACCGGGTCCGCGAGCACGACCGGGACGCAGTCGGCCACGAGCACCCCGAGCGCGAGACCCGGCTCCGCGGTCACCATCGCGTCGGCCTCGCCCGCGGCCCCCGGAGGCTCGGCCGACGACCACTCCGCGAGCTCCGCGGCTCCGAGGTCGAGCACGCGGTCGCCGTGCACCTGGGCGGAGAAGGCGACCGGCGCGCCGACCCACTCCCCGAGCCGGGCGCGGTTCTCCCGCACCCGGACCGGGTCGTCGCCGGTCGACGTGCCCAGGTCGAGCGAGGACCACGGGGCGGGCGAGACCCCGCCGTGGCGCGTGGTGAAGCCCGCCACGACGCCCTCCCCGAGGTCCACCCGCAGCAACCCTGCGCCGAACTGCGCCGGCAACAACGCCTCCTGGGCCCAGCCGACCGCTCCGCTCACTCCGCGCTCACTTGAGGAAGTCGGGCACGTCGAGCTCCTCGGCGGGGCGGCGCGGCTCCTCGAACAGCCGCGGCACCTCGACCGGCCGCTCCACCGTGACGCCCTCGCCCTCGGCGTCCTCGACCACCGTGAACGGGCGGCGCGCCTCCGAGGGGCGCGTGCTCACCGGCGGGGCCGGCGGCGCGTCGAGGCTCACGGGGACGTCGTCGGGCTCCGCAGGGATCGGCCGGGGCTGGACGCTCGCCGCGGGCACCGACTGGGTGGCGGGCTGCGGCGGACGCGGCGGCGCGGTCTGCACACCGGGCGGCGGCACGGGCGCGGTCGCCGGGGAACCGTCGGCCGACACGGCCGGCTTGGCCGACGCACCGGCGATCTGGCCGAGGCCGCGACCGTCCTTGCGGGTCTGGGGCACGCCGCCGTCGAACCCGGCGGCGATGACGGTCACCCGCACCTCGTCGCCCAGCGCGTCGTCGATGACGGTCCCGAAGATGATGTTGGCCTCGGAGTGCGCGGCCTCCTGCACCAGGCGGGCGGCCTCGTGCACCTCGAAGAGGCCGATGTCGCTGCCGCCCTGGATCGACAGCAGGACGCCGTGGGCGCCGTCGATGGAGGCCTCGAGCAGCGGCGAGGAGATCGCGAGCTCGGCGGCCTGCACGGCGCGGTCCTCGCCCCTCGCCGAGCCGATGCCCATCAGCGCGGAGCCCGCCCCCTGCATCACGGACTTCACGTCCGCGAAGTCGAGGTTGATCAGGCCGGGGGTCGTGATGAGGTCGGTGATGCCCTGGACGCCGGAGTGCAGCACCTGGTCGGCGGAGTGGAACGCCGCGATCGCGGAGACGTTCCGGTCCGACATCGACAGCAGCCGGTCGTTCGGGATGACGATGAGGGTGTCGACCTCCTCGCGGAGCGTCTCGATCCCCTGCTCGGCCTGCACGGACCGGCGACGGCCCTCGAAGGTGAACGGCCGCGTGACGACGCCCACGGTCAGCGCGCCGAGCGAGCGCGCGATGCGCGCTACCACGGGAGCGCCACCGGTGCCGGTGCCGCCGCCCTCGCCCGCCGTCACGAAGACCATGTCGGCGCCCCGCAGGACGTCCTCGATCTCCTCGGCGTGGTCCTCGGCCGCCTTCTTGCCGACCTCGGGGTCGGCGCCGGCGCCGAGACCGCGCGTGAGCTCACGACCGACGTCGAGCTTGACGTCGGCGTCCGACATCAGCAGCGCCTGTGCGTCGGTGTTGATGGCGATGAACTCGACACCCTTGAGCCCGACCTCGATCATGCGGTTCACGGCGTTCACGCCGCCACCGCCGATACCGACCACCTTGATCACTGCCAGGTAGTTCTGCGGAGTTGCCACGTCGTTGCCTCTCGGGTCGTTCCTTGTCCCCGACGTCCGGTTCTCGCTCCCCCTCGTCGACCCCGCGGGTCTAACCTTAAGGTTCGAGTTGAGGGTTAGAGTTATGTCAGGTTGCTGCTGCGATCGACGGTAGGCGTCGCGTCGGGCCCGGCGCCGGACGTGGACCGGCGTGTCGCGCGCGCCCGGTGCTTGCGCCCGACGCGGCCGCCGCTCACCGGGTCACCGGCAGCTCGGGCGACGACACGTCGATGGTGCGCGCGCCGTCGTCGAGCTTGCGCACCGTGCGCACCGCCTCGACCTTGAGGGCCAGCCTCGAGCTCCCGCCCCACACCACCGTCGTGCCGTCGTCGAGCACCGTCGTGACGGCGTCCTGGGTGTCCGCGCCGACCTGCTCCACCTGCTTCGCCAGCCCCGGCGGCAGCGCGGCGAGCACGTGCAGCGCCGCCTGGAGCGCCAGCGCGTCGTCCAGCGGCACGTCCACCTGCGGCAGGCCCTTCGGCGCGGAGCCGCGGGTCGCCACGCGGACGCCCGAGGAGTCCAGCAGGGCGAGGCCGTCGCCGTCGGGCACCGCCGCCACCGGGACGCGGGGCGTCACCTCGACCGCGAGCCCGTGCGGCCACGACCGCGCGATGCGCACGTCCTTGACGCCGCGCAGGCGCAGCACCTGCTCGCGCAGCGACACCGTGTCGAGCCGCGGCAGGGGCGTGCCGTCCGGCGCCTCGACGATCTCGCGGACCGCGGCCTCGTCGACGTACTGGTCCACCCCCGAGACCGAGACCTGCGCCTTCTCCAGCGCCAGCACCGGGGACCACAGGGCCGCCACACCGAGGCCCACCACCAGCGCCACCGCGAGCACCCACGCGAGCACGCGGCGCCACGCGCGGTGCCGCCGCATCGCCGTGCGCTCGGCGAGCCGGTCCGCCATCGCGGTCGACACGCGCGGCGGGACCTCCACCCCGGCCGGGACGACCGCGGTCGCCGCGGTCCGGACCTGCTCGACACGCGCGGTGCCGCGGGAGTCGGTGCGGGGGGCGCGGCTCGGGCGGGCCGCCGGGGTGCCCGTGGGGGCGGTGGCCGGGGCCGGGCGCGACGTCGCCGTGCGCGTCGCGCCCGTCGCGGGACGCTGGTCCGTGCTCGGGCGCGGTCGGGCTGGCGGTCGCATCACCCCATGGTCTCGTCGCGGGGACCGGCGGCGGGCGACGCCACGCCGGAGCCGCGCGCGGCGAGGTCCGCGAGGATCACGGGGCCGAGCTCGGTCACGTCGCCGGCGCCCACCGTCAGCACCAGGTCGCCCGGACGGGCGAGCGCGGAGACGACGTGCGCCGCCTCGAGGCGGTCCTCGACGGCGCGCACTCCCCCGCCGGTGGCCGTGCGGTCCAGCAGGTCCGTGATCGTCCGCGGGCCGACCGCCGGGTCGACGTCCTCGCGCGCCCGGTAGACACCCGTGACGACGACCTCGTCGGCGAGCGCGAGGGCGGCGGCGAACCGGTCCGCGAAGATCCGCGTGCGCGAGTACAGGTGCGGCTGGAAGAGAACGACGATGCGCCCCTGCCCCGCCACCGGCCGCGCGGCCCGCAGCAGCGCGGCCACCTCGGTCGGGTGGTGGTCGTAGCTGTCGAAGACCCGGACGCCGTCGGCCTCGCCCTTGGGCTCGAAGCGCCGCCCGGTGCCGACGAACGTCCCCGCTCCCTCGACCGCCGCCGCGGGGTCGGCCCCGAGCAGCACCGCCGTGACGACGGCGGCCGTCGCGTTGAGGGCGTTGTGCGCGCCGGGGAGGGCGAGCCGCAGCTCGTGCGGTTCCTCGCCCAGCGGGCCTCCGGACACGACCGCGGACACGGTGCCCGCGCCGACGACGACGTCGCGCACGCGCACGTCCGCGTCCCGCGCCTCCCCGTAGGTGACGACGGCCCGGCCGGCCGCCCGGTGGGCGGCTGCGAGCGCCGCCGACCCGGCGTCGTCCGCGCACGCCACGAGGGTGCCACCGACCACGATCCGGTCCGCGAACTCCACGAAGGCGCGCTCGAACGCCTCCTGCGACCCGTAGTGGTCGAGGTGGTCGGGCTCCACGTTGGTCACCACGGCCACGAAGGGCGCGTAGTTGAGGAACGAGCCGTCGGACTCGTCCGCCTCCGCCACCAGCACGTCCGAGGTGCCCAGGTGCCCGCCGGGCACGGCGCCCTCGTGACCGTCGGCGTCACGGACCCGCACCGTGCCGCCGATGGCGAACGAGGCGTCCACGCCGCAGGCGCGCAGCACGGTCGCCACCATGGCCGAGGTCGTGGTCTTGCCGTGCGCGCCCGCGACGGCCACCGCGCGGCGGTCCAGCATCAGCGAGGCGAGCGCCTGCGAGCGGTGCAGCACCTGGACGCCGGCCGCGCGCGCGGCCGCCAGCTCCGGGTTGGTCTCCCGCACGGCCGAGGACACGACGAGCGTGTCCACCAGCGGGGCTCCGTCCGGGCCCACGACGTGCGCCGCGTCGTGGCCGACCCACACCCGCACGCCGTCGGCGCGCAGCGCCTCGAGGGCCGGTCCGGCGGCAGCGTCCGAGCCCTGCACGTCCACCCCGCGGGCGGCCAGCAGCCGGGCGACGACGGAGACGCCCGCCCCGCCCACGCCCACGAGGTGCACGCGGCCGAGCGACCCGACCGGCGCGACGTCGGCCGCGGCGCTCATGCCCGGGCCTCAGCGCCGGCGGCGACGGCCTCGGCCACGAGGTCCGCGACGCGCGCGGCGCCGTCGCGCACGCCGGTCGCGCGGGCCGCGGCTGCCATCGACTCGAGCCGGGCGTGGTCGCCGAGCAGCGCGGGAACGTGCTGGGCGACCCAGGCGGGCGTGAGGTCGGCGTCGTCGACCAGGACGCCGCCGCCCGCCTCGACCAGCGGCGCGGCGTTGAGGCGCTGCTCGCCGTTGCCGATGGGCAGCGGCACGTAGACCGCCGGCACGCCGAGCGCGGCCAGCTCGCACACGGTGCCCGCGCCCGAGCGCGCGACGACGAGGTCGGCGACGGCCAGCGCGAGCTGCATCTCGGACAGGTACTCGCGCACCTGGTAGCGCCCGGCCTCGTGACCGCCCGCGGCCGTGGCGGCCTCGACGGCGGTGCGGACCGGGCCGTCCTTGCCCTTGCCGGTCAGGTGCAGCACCTGGACGCCCGCGCGCAGCAGGGCGTCCGCCGCGCCCGCCAGCGCGGCGTTCACCGAGGCGGCGCCGGAGGAGCCGCCCGTGACGACGAGCGTCGGGAGGGCCGGGTCGAGCCCGAGCGCGTCGGCGGCCTCCACCCGCGCGCCGACCGGGTCCGCCTCGCGACGGGCGACGAGCTCCGCGATCTCCGCGCGCAGCGGCAGGCCCACGACCTGCGCGCCGGGCAGCGGGGTGCCGGGGAACGTCGCGCCGATGCGGGCCGCCCAGCGGGCGCCGAGCTTGTTGGCCAGGCCCGCGCGCGCGTTCTGCTCGTGGATGACCACCGGGACGCCCTTGCGCCGGGCCGCGAGGTAGGCCGGCGTCGAGACGTACCCGCCGAAGCCGACGACCGCCTGGGCGCCGATCTCGTCGATCGCCGCCTCGGCCGCCTTCACGGCGGCGCTGAGCCGGCCGGGCAGCTTCAGCAGGTCCACGCTCGGGCGCCGCGGCAGCGGCACGCGCGGGATCGGCCACAGCCGGTAGCCGCGCTCCGGGACGAGATCGGCCTCGAGCCCCGACGTGGTGCCGAGGGCGAGGATCCTGGCCTCCGGCTCGCGGGCGCGGAGCTCGTCCGCGACGGCGAGGAGGGGGTTGACGTGGCCGGCGGTGCCGCCCCCGGCGAGGACGACGGACGTGACTGCAGAGCTCTTCACACGCAGGACCCTATCGGCCGGAGCGGTCCTCCCGGCCCTGCCCTCCCCCGCGGCGCCCGCGCCGCGAGAGCACGGCGACGGACCTGCGCACCACGCTGCGGCGCGCGGCGAGGGCCTCCGCGGCGCCGGGCTCGCTGCGCGCGAAGCTGATCACCATGCCGAGGGCCACCATCGTGGTGATCAGCGCCGACCCGCCGGCCGAGACGAGCGGCAGCGGGACGCCGATCACGGGCAGCACCGCCGTGACCACGCCGATGTTGACGAACGCCTGGCCGACCACCCAGCAGCCCACGGCCGCCGTGGTGATCTTCACGAACGGGTCCGGGTGCCGGCGCACGACCCGCGCCATCGCGACGCCGAGGACGGCGAACAGCGCGAGCACCAGCAGGGTGCCGAGCAGGCCGAGCTCCTCGCCGATCACGGAGTAGATGAAGTCGTTGTGCGCCTCGGGCAGGTACTTCCACTTCTCGCGGCTGGCGCCGAGCCCGACGCCGAACAGTCCACCGGTCGCGAGCCCGTACAGCCCGTGGATCGACTGGTAGCACTCGCTCGCGGCGTCGCAGGTGGAGCCGTAGGTCGCGAGGATGCGGGTGAGGCGGTCGGAGCTGTTCTGGTTGACGATGAACGCCCAGCCCACCACGAGCGCCGCGCCCACCCCGCCGACGGCGAGCATCGAGGCCGGGGCACCCGAGACCCAGTACGCGCCCAGGCCGAGAAGCGCGATGATGAGCGCCGTGCCGAGGTCGTTGCCCATCATGACGAGCCCGAGGACGGCCCCGAGGCCGATCACGCCGGGCACCAGCGCCTGGGTCCAGCTGCCCAGCAGGCGCTGCTTGCGGCCCAGCACCGCGCCCAGCCACACGGCCATGGCGAGCTTGGCGAGCTCGGACGGCTGGATCTTCACGGGACCCAGGGGCAGCCAGTTCTGGTTGCCGTTCACCGCGTGCCCGAAGACCACCACGGCGCCCAGCAACGCGATGGCGACGATCAGCGCCGGCCAGGCGAACCGCTTGTACCAGCGCACGGGCAGCCGGGTGGCGAGGAGCATGAGCGGCAGCCCGATGAGGGCGTAGCGCGCCTGCACGACGAACGCCGCGTACGGCGAGCTCCCGGCGGCGATGGACGTCACCGTCGAGCTGGAGAGCACCATGACGAGGCCGATGACGAGCAGCAGCCCGGTGGCGCCGACCAGCAGGTAGTAGCTGGTGACGGTGGAGTTCCACTGCCCGAGCCAGGGCCGCTCGGCGGTGCGCCTCGACGCCCCCTTCGACGGCCCGGGGGCCCGACCCTTCGACGGCCGGCCCGCGGACCCGCGGGGTCCGCGCCGGGTGCCCGTCGTGACCGCCATCCCGACACCCCTCGCTCGTGTTGCGACGGCTGCCTGCCGCCTACAGCTCCGCCACGGCCGTGGCGAACGCCTCCCCCCGCTGGGCGTAGGAGGCGAACTGGTCCTGCGACGCGCCCGCCGGCGCCAGCAGCACGGTGTCGCCCGGCCGGGCCAGGTCCCGTGCCGCCGCGACCGCGCGACGCATCACGGAGCCAGTGTCGCCGGGATCCACCACGACGACGGGGACCTCGGGGGCGTGTCGGGCCAGCGCGCCCCGGATCGGCTCCGGGTCGACGCCGATCACCACGGCGGCGCGCAACCGGTCCGCGCGGCCGGTGACGAGGGAGTCGAACGACGCCCCCTTGGCGAGCCCACCGGCCACCCAGACCACGGTGCCCGCCGGGAAGCCCGCGAGCGAGGCGGCCGCGGCGTGCGCGTTCGTCGCCTTGGAGTCGTCCACCCAGGCGACGCCGTCGAGCTCCCGCACCCGGGCGATGCGGTGCGCGCCCGGTCGGAAGGCGCGCAGGCCGTCCCGCACGGCGGCGGGCGCGACGCCGTGGGCGCGGGCGAGCGCGGCCGCGGCCAGCGCGTTCGCGACGACGTGCGCGGGCACCGCGCTCCCCGCGGGGCCGGGAGCGAGGTGCGCCAGGTCGGCGAGCGTGCCCAGCTCGGCGGCGGTGCGCTGCCGGTCGCGGGCGCCGGGCGCCGTGTGGAAGGCGCGGTCGACGAGCACGTCCTCCACGACGCCGAGCTGCCCCGGGCCGGGGGCGCCGAGCGTGAACCCGACGGCGAGCGCGCCCTCGGTCACGTCGGCCTCGCGCACGAGCTCCTCGGTGCACGGGTCCGCCACGTTGTACACGCAGGCGCGCTGCGCCCGCGCGTAGATCCTCCCCTTGTCCGCGGCATAGGCCTCGAGCGTGCCGTGCCAGTCGAGGTGGTCGGCCTCGACGTTGAGCACCGCGGCCGCCTCGAACGACGTGCTGAGCGTGTGGTGCAGCTGGAAGCTGGAGAGCTCCACGGCCAGCACGTCGAAGGACGGGTCCTGCGCCGCCTCGACGACGGGCGTCCCCACGTTCCCGACCGCGGCGGCGCGCAGACCGGCCGCGGTGAGGATCGACGCGAGCATCTCGACGGTCGTCGTCTTGCCGTTGGTGCCCGTGACGGCGAGCCAGGGCGCGGGCCCACGCCGCTCCCCCGACGCCGGCGCACGGTCGACGCGCAGCCTCCAGGCGAGCTCCACCTCGCTCCAGACCGGGACTCCCGCGGCACGTGCCGCCGCCAGCAGGGGCGCGCGCGGCGCCCATCCCGGCGACGTGACGACGAGGTCCGCCTCCGCGACCAGCCGCGCGGCGGTCGCCGGGTCGTCGGCGTCGTGCACGTCGGCGTCCTCGGCCCGGCCGTCCACGGTGACGACCGAGGCCGCCCGGCCCGCGAGGGCCTCGACGACCGCCCGGCCGGTGACGCCGAGACCCGCCACGACGACGCGCGCGCCCTCCGGCAGCGTCCCCGGCGCGGGCTCGGTCACGTGGCCACCCACTCGGCGTAGAAGACGCCCATGCCGAGCGCGGCGAACAGCCCGGCGATGAGCCAGAACCGGATGACGATCGTGACCTCGCCCCATCCGGACAGCTCGAAGTGGTGGTGCAGCGGCGCCATCTTGAACACGCGCCGGCCGGTCATCTTGAAGAAGCCGATCTGGATGACGTCCGACATGACGATGACGACGAACATCCCGCCGATGATCGCGGCGAGGATCTCCGTGCGCGACAGGATCGAGATGCCGGCCAGCGCACCGCCCAGGGCGAGGGAGCCGGTGTCGCCCATGAAGATCTTCGCGGGGCTGGCGTTCCACCACAGGAAGCCGATGCAGGCGCCCGCGACCGCCGCGGCGACGATCGCGAGGTCCTGCGGGTCGCGCACCTCGTAGCAGCGGGGCCCGGCGGCTGCGAGCCGCTGGCACGACTGGTTGAGCTGCCAGATGCACACGAGGACGTACGCGCCGAAGACGATGATCGAGACGCCGGTGGCCAGTCCGTCCAGGCCGTCGGTGAGGTTCACCGCGTTGGACCAGGCGGTGATGAGGAAGTTCGCCCAGATCACGAAGAGGATCAGGCCGACCGTCACGCCCGCGAACGCCAGGTCGAGGTTGGTGTCCCGCAGGAAGGAGATCCGCGTGGACGCGGGCGTGCGGGCGTTGGCGTTGGGGAACTGCAGCGCGAGGACCGCGAAGCTGATCCCGACGAAGCCCTGGCCGATGATCTTCGCCTTCGGCGTCAGGCCCAGCGACCGCTGCTTGCGGATCTTCGTGAAGTCGTCGAGGAAGCCCACCACCCCGAGGCCGGTCATCAGGTAGAGGCACAGCAGCGCCGACGCGCTCGGCGGCCGACCGGCGACCAGCATCGACACCGCCACGCCGACCAGGGCCGCCGCGATGATGACGACGCCGCCCATCGTCGGGGTGCCGCGCTTGGTGAAGTGCGCCGTCGGCCCGTCCTGGCGGACGAACTGGCCGTAGTTGCGGTGGATGAGGAACCGGATGAACAGGGGGGTCCCGAACAGCGCGACGAGGCCGGAGACGCCGGCCGAGACCAGGATCGCGATCACGGGGCGACCTCCACGGCCGGTGCGCCCGCCGCCGGGCCGCCCGCGGCGAGCTCGTCGCCGAGCTCCCACAGCCCGGACCCGAGGGAGGACTTCACGAGGACGACGTCGCCCGGCTCGAGCGCCTCGGCGAGCACCGCGCGCGCGGCGTCGAGGTCAGGCACGAAGACCGACTCCTCTCCCCAGGACCCCTCCTGCAGGGCCCCCTCGTGGATGTGGTACGCCCCGTCGCCGACGACGACCAGGAGCTTGACGTTCAATCGCACCACGAGGCGGCCGATCGCGTCGTGCGCGGCGCGCGAGCCGTCGCCCAGCTCGAGCATCTCGCCCAGCACGGCGACCGACCGGCGCGTGCGGCCGGCCATGACGGCGAGGGCGCGCAGCGCGGCGCGCATCGAGTCCGGGTTGGCGTTGTAGGCGTCGTCCACGACGGTCACGCCGTCGGGGCGCTCGGTGACGGCCATCCGGTGCGGGCTGACGGGCGTCGCGCGCGACAGCCCCGTGGCGACGGTCTCCACCGTGCCCCCGAGCGCGAGGACGACGGCGGCCGCGGCGAGCGCGTTGCTCACGTGGTGGGCGCCGACGAGCCGCAGCTCGACCGGGGCCGCGCCCGCTCCTGCGGCGTCTCCCCCGACCACGAGGCTGAACCGGGCCCGGCCGGAGCCCCCGACCTCGACGTCCACGGCGCGCACGTCGGCCGACGAGATGGTGCCGAAGGTGGTCACGGTGTGCTCCGGCGTCGCGAGGGACGCCATCGCGGCCACCCGCTGGTCGTCGGCGTTGAGCACGACGGTGCCCCCGGGCACGACGCCCGAGACCATCTCGGACTTGGTGGCCGCGATCGCCTCGACCGAGCCGAACTTGCCCACGTGGGCGACGCCGACGGCGAGCACGACGCCGACGTCGGGCGGCGCGATCCGCGTGAGGTAGGCGATGTTGCCGGGGCCGTCCGCGCCCATCTCCAGCACGAGGAACCGGGTGGCAGCGGTGACCCGCAGGACGGTCAGCGGCAGGCCGACCTCGTTGTTGAACGAGCCGGTCGGCACGACGAGCGCCTCGGCGGGCGAGACGCCGTCCGGCAGCAGATCGGCCAGGAGCTGGCCCAGCAGGTCCTTGGTGGTCGTCTTGCCCACGGAGCCCGTGACCGCCACGACCTTGAGGTCACCGGCGGCGCGCACGTGCGCCAGGACGGCGCGCGCGAGCTCGCCGAGCGCGGCCTGCACGTCGTCGACGACGACCGTCGGGACGCCCTCGAGCTCGCGGGCGGCCAGCACGAGCGTGGCGCCTGCCTCGACCGCGCCGCGGGCGAAGTCGTGCCCGTCGACCCGCTCGCCGGGCAGCGCGACGAACAGGCTCCCGGGGCCGACGCGGCGGGAGTCCACCTCGACGGGCCCGGTCACCGGCGTGCCGGCGGCGGCGTGCAGCCGTCCCCCGGTCGCCTCGGCGACGTCGGCGGCGGTCAGCGCGATCATGCGGTCGTCCTCTCGTGCCGCCGCTGCAGCGCGCGGCGGGCCTCTTCCCGGTCGTCGAGCTCGAGGTCGACGCCCGCGACCTCCTGGATGGTCTCGTGGCCGCGCCCGGCGACCAGGACGGTGTCGTCGGCGCCCGCGTCGAGGACGGCGGCCTCGATCGCGGCCGCGCGCGGCGCGACCTCGGTCACCACGACGTCGCGTCCCGCGGCGCCGGCGGCGTCCGCGGCCGCGCGGGCGCCCTCGAGCACCACGGCGCGCACCGCGGCCGGGTCCTCGCCGTGCGGGTCGTCGTCGGTCACGACGACGACGTCCGCGCCGGCCGCGGCGGCCGCGCCCATGGCGGGCCGCTTGCCCTTGTCCCGGTCGCCGGTCGCGCCGAAGACGACGACCAGCCGGCCGGCCGTGGTCGGGCGCAGCGCCGCGAGCGCGAGCTCGAGGGCCTCCGTGTTGTGCGCGAAGTCCACGACGACGCGCGGGTGCCCGCCCGTGCCGGCCCCGACGACCTCCATGCGGCCGGGCACCACGGCGGACAAGCCGTCCGCGGCGGCGAGCGCCTCGGCGACGTCCTCGACGTGCGCGCCGCCCTCGAGCACCATCGCGACGGCCAGCGCGGCGTTCGCCACGTTGAAGTCGCCGGGCAGCGAGGTCGACGTGCGCAGGGAGCGCCCGTCGGCGTGCGTGAGCGTGAAGGCCGAGCCGGTGCCGCGCGGGGCGACGTCGGAGACGGTCCAGTCCGCGGCGGCCTCGCCGTCGCGCGCCGCCCGGGTGCGCAGGGTCGCGACGGGCACCTCCGCGGCCTCCGCCATCTTCTCGCCCCACACGTCGTCGACCACGACGACGCCGCGGCGTGCGTGGTCGGGCGTGAACAGCGACGCCTTGGCCGCGAAGTAGGACGGCAGGTCGCCGTGGAAGTCCAGGTGGTCCTGGCTGAGGTTGGTGAACCCGACGACGCCGAACTCGATGCCGTCCACGCGGTGCATGGACAGCGAGTGCGAGGAGACCTCCATCGCCAGCGTGCGCACCTCGTCCTCGCACATGGCGGCGAGCAGCGCCTGCAGGTCGGCGGCCTCGGGGGTGGTCAGGCGGCTCGGGAGCACACGGTCCCCCGCGCGCATCTCGACCGTGCCGATCAGGCCGCCCGTCCAGCCCAGGGCGCGCAGGAGGTGGTCCACCTGGTAGGTGGTGGTGGTCTTGCCGTTCGTGCCGGTCACGCCGAAGGTCATGAGGCGCTCGGCCGGCGCGCCGTAGACCCACGCCGCGACGGGGCCGAGGACGGCGCGGGGGTCGCCGGCGACGAGGACGGGCACCGCGGGGTCGAGCGCGTCGGGCCCGGCGGCGAGGGCGGCGGCCCCGGCCGCGTCGGTGAGCACGGCGCGGGCGCCGCGCGACACCGCGTCCGCGGCGAACCGCGCGCCGTGCGCGTGGGCTCCCGGGAGCGCGACGAACAGGTCGCCGCCTGCGACGACGCGGTTGTCGGACGCGACCGAGGTGACGACGACGTCGGCGGGGACCTGCGGCCGGGGTCCCCCGGCCGGGCCTGCCGGCGTCGTCACCTCGAGCCCGAAGGTCAGGGCGAGGTCCCGCACCCGTCGGGGCGTCGTGCCCGCGGGCCGGATACGGGGAAGCGGGGATGTCACGGAGAAGAACCTACCGTCTGCTCGCTGCCCGCCCGGCACGGGACGTGCCGGGCATGACGTCCGTCACGACCGCCCCGCACGCCCTGGTCACCGGGCCCGCGGGCCTCACCAGGTGAGGTCGTAGGGGTCGGACGGCTTCGTGCTCGGGGGCACGTCCATCTTCTGCAGGGTGTAGCCCATGAGCTCGCTGAACACCGGCGCGGCCACCACGCCGCCGTAGATCGACGACTGCGGGCTGCGCAGGAAGACCGAGACCGTGTAGCGGGGGTCCTCGGCCGGCGCGACGCCGATGAACGACGCCATGTAGGTGGTGCCGCCGCCGGGCAGCCACATCTGGGCGGTGCCCGTCTTGCCCGCGACGCGGTAGCCGGGCACGCGCGCGTTGGCGGCGGTGCCCTCCTCCCCGGTGACGGACTCCATCATGCGCATGAGGGAGCTCGCCGTCTTCTCCGAGACGACCCTCGTCTTCTGCGGCGCCGCCGCGGGAATGAACGTGCCGTCGGGCGCCGTGGTCCCGGCGTACAGGCTGGGCTCCACGCGCACCCCTCCGTTCGCGACCGTGGAGAAGACCTGGGTGGCCTGCATGGCGTTCACGGCCACGCCCTGGCCGAACAGGATCGAGTACGGGGTGCGGGCGTCGTGCGCGAAGCTCTGCTCGCTCGGCAGGATGCCGGCCGACTCCCCCGGCAGCCCCAGACCGGTCTGCTGGCCGAAGCCGAACTTGCGCAGGTAGTCGTATCGGACCTGCTCGGGGATCTTCTCGCCGATCTGCACCGTGCCCGTGTTCGAGGAGTGCGCCAGCACTCCCGCCAGCGTCAGCCGCTGCACGGGGTGGTCGTGGGAGTCCTTGAACGTCTCCCCGTTGGGGACCGTGTAGCGGTACGGCACGGTGAATTGGCTGTCGGGCTTCCAGTAGCCGCCCTCGAGCGCCGCGGCCATCGTGATGACCTTGCCCGTCGACCCGGGCTCGAAGACGTCCTTCACGGCGCGCGAGCCGTTCGCGACCGCCGACGTCGACCGGTCGTTCGGGTCCACGTCGCCCGAGTCCGCCACCGCGAGCACGGTGCCGTCGCGCACGTCCTGCACGACGGCGATGCCGTACTTCGCGCCCGACGACGACACCGCGCCGTCGATGAGATCCTCGGCCTTCCACTGCACGTCGGAGTCGATGGTGAGCCGGACGTCGCTGCCCGGCACCGCCGGGGTCGAGTCCTGCTGGGAGTTCGGGATCTGGACGCCGTCGCGGCCGCGCTCGAACGTGACCTTGCCGTCCGTGCCCGCGAGCACGTCCTCGTAGGCGCGCTCCAGCCCACCCTGGCCCACCTGGTCGCGGTCGACGTAGCCGACCAGCGTGCCGGCGACGACGCCCGCCGGGTACGTGCGGCGCGACGTGAGGTCGGTGGTGATGTAGGCCTGCAGCTGCAGCTTCGCGATCGCGCGCTGCATCTCCGGGACGGCGTTCCGCTTGAGGATCACGTACCGGTCGTCGCCGTTGAGCTTCGCGGCGAGCTGCGCCGGCTGCTCGTCGAGGACGGGCGCCAGGAGCTGCGCGATGCCGAGCGCGCCGTCCTGCACCGCCTTCCCCGTGGCCGAGTCCACGCGCTGCCCGCCGCGGAAGCCCTGGATCGCCTTGGTGTCGGCGGCGATCGTGTAGCGGTCCACGGACGTCGCGAGCACGCGCCCGTTCGCGTCGACGATGTCGCCGCGGTGCGCGACCTCCACGGTGCTCGTGGTCCGCTGCCGCTGGGCGTCCGCCGCGAGCGCCGGGCCCTGGATGATCTGCACCTGGACGAGCCGCCCGACGAACACGGTCAGGACGAGCGCCGCCAGGACCATGATCCAGCGCTGCCGGCGGCTCGGGTCGCCCGGGCCGCCCCGCGGCGCCGACCCGGCGCGCGGGCGCGGCGGCGTGCCCCCACCGCGCGCGGG
>NZ_JBHWYY010000054.1:0-26965 GCF_042728595.1 Isoptericola sp. NPDC060185
GGAGCCTTCCTCCGCGGACGCCCGCCCCTCGCGCGCGCCGGTCCCGCGTCGCGAGACGCGTGACCACCACGCGGACGGCTGTCGTACGATCGCCAGGACCATCCCGAGCGGCCGAGTGACGTGGCACGTCGACGCCGCAGCAACCCGCGGGCCGGTCGCCGCCCTCGGGCGGCGGGCGGGCCGGACGAGGGTGCTACCGCCACGACCGATGGGAGGAACGCGATGACGCCCCAGATCGACCCCCGCCCCGCCGACGGCTACGCCGGCGACCTCACGCCCCAGCAGGCGTGGGACCTGCTCGCTACCGACCCCGCCGCCGTCCTCGTCGACGTGCGCACCGAGGGCGAGTGGCGCGCGATCGGCGTGCCCGACACGACCACCGCGGGCAAGCGTCCCGTCTTCGTCGAGTGGGTGCAGGCCGGCGGGCGCCCCAACGCCGGCTTCCTCGCCGACCTGGCCGCCGCCGGCGTGAACGCCGACGCCCCGGTCGTCTTCCTGTGCCGCTCCGGCCAGCGCTCGATCGGCGCGGCCCGCCTCGCGACGGCGTCCGGCCTCGGCCCGGCGTACAACATCCTCGAGGGCTTCGAGGGCGGGCCCGGCTTCGACGGCGTCCGCGACCGCGAGGGCTGGAAGGTGCGCGGGCTGCCCTGGGGCGCCTACGCCGACGCGGCGACGGAGGTCGACGCGTGAGCGCTGGGAACCAGGACATCCCCACCGGCCCGGCCGCCGACGACGTCGTCCACGGCGGCTCGGGCCGCGGCCCGCTGCCCGCCAGCGCGCGCCCCGCGACGCTCGCCGTCCGCGGCGGGCACCGGCGCTCGGAGTACCAGGAGACGTCCGAGGCGCTGTTCCTCACGCAGGGCTACACCTACGACACGGCCGCCGACGCCGAGGCGTCGTTCCGCGGCGACCTGTCGCGCTTCGTGTACTCCCGGTACGGCAACCCGACCGTGCACACGTTCGAGGAGCGGCTGCGGCTGCTCGAGGGCGCCGAGGCCTGCTACGCGACGGCGTCCGGCATGTCCGCCGTCTTCACGACGCTCGCCGCGCTGGTCTCCAGCGGCTCCCGCATCGTCTCGGCGCGAGCGCTGTTCGGCTCCACGAACGTCATCTACGAGGAGATCCTCGCCAAGTGGGGGGTGCGGGTCGACTACGTGGACGGCCACGTGCTCTCGCAGTGGGAGGAGGCGCTGGCGACGCCCGCCGACGTCGTCTTCTTCGAGTCGCCGTCCAACCCCATGCAGGACCTGGTCGACGTGCGGCGCGTGGCCGAGCTGGCGCACGCCGCCGGCGCGCAGGTCGTCGTGGACAACGTGTTCGCCACCCCGATCCTGCAGCAGCCGCTGACGCTCGGCGCCGACATCGTCGTCTACTCCGCCACCAAGCACATCGACGGCCAGGGCCGCGTGCTCGGCGGCGCGATCCTGGGCCCGAAGGAGTTCCTCGAGGGCCCCGTCCAGACGTTCATCCGCAACACCGGGCCGTCGCTCAGCCCCTTCAACGCGTGGGTGCTCGCCAAGGGCCTCGAGACGCTCGACCTGCGCGTGCGCGCGCAGAACGCCGCCGCGCTCGAGATCGCGACGGCGCTCGAGGGCCTCGACGGGATCGCCGCCGTGCGCTACCCGTACCTGCCGTCGCACCCGCAGCACGAGCTGGCGCTGTCGCAGCAGTCCGGCGGCGGCACCGTCGTGACGTTCGACCTCGCCGTGCCCGAGGGCACCGACCCCGAAGCCGCGAAGAAGCGCACCTTCGCCTTCCTCGACGCGCTGCAGATCGTCGACATCTCCAACAACCTCGGCGACGCGAAGTCGATCGTCACCCACCCCGCCACGACGACGCACCGCAAGCTCGGCCCCGAGGGCCGCGCCAAGGTCGGCATCGCCGAGACGACGGTGCGGCTGTCGATCGGGCTGGAGGACCCGCGGGACATCCTCGAGGACGTCGAGCAGGCGCTGCGCGCCTGACCCCACCCCGCCTGACGACCGCCCCGCCGAACAGGCGGTTGCGCACGTTCTGAGCGTTCGGAGCGTGCACAACCGCCTGTTCGGCGCAGAAATCCGTGGCCGGCCCGCCCGGGCAGCGCCTACGTTCAGACCGTGCCCGACGCGATCTTCGACGACCCCCTGCTGGCCCGGCTGTACGACCCGCTCGACCCGGACCGCAGCGACCTCGACGCCTACCTGGCCCTCGCCCGCGAGCTGGGCGCGCGTCGCGTGCTCGACGTCGGCTGCGGGACGGGGACGTTCGGCGTGCTGCTCGCCGCGGAAGGGTACGACGTCGTCGGCGTGGACCCGGCGGGCGCGTCCCTCGACGTCGCGCGGGGCAAGCCCGAGGCCGAGCGGGTGCGCTGGCTGCACGGCGGCGCCACCACGCTGCCGCCGCTGGAGGTGGACCTCGCCACGATGACGGCGAACGTCGCGCAGGTCTTCCTTACCGACGCCGACTGGACCGCGACGCTGCGAGGCGTGCACGCGGCGCTGGCCCCGGGCGGGCACCTCGTCTTCGAGACCCGCGACCCGGCGCGCCGCGCGTGGGAGGGCTGGACGCGCGAGCGGACGTTCGTGCGGGCCGACGTGCCGGGCTTCGGCGTCGTCGAGTCGTGGACCGAGGTGACGGACGTGTCCGGGCCGCTGGTCACGTTCCACGACACCACCCTCCTGGCCGACGGGCGCGTGCTGCACTCCGACTCCACGTTGCGCTTCCGCGAGCACGACGAGCTCACCGCGTCGCTGGAGGACACGGGCTACGTCGTCGAGCAGGTGCGCGACGCGCCCGACCGGCCGGGACTGGAGTGGGTGTTCGTCGCGCGGGCGGCCTGACCACCGACCGCATGACACCGGGAGAGTTTCGGCTTCAGAGTCGAACACCGGGGACTGTGCCGAATCCTTAGACAGCGCGCCCGCCACGGACTCAACAGATGTGCGTCCGCTTGCCTCGCTGGTTTCAGCTATTCATTCGGGCAGTCGTCCGGTCCGATCCTCATCTCTATCAGATCCTGGGCGGCGTAGCCCTGCTCGGTGAGCGTGGCGCATTCGGGAGCGAGCGGGTCCGCAATCTCCCACTCAGCGAATTTTCCGGCGGACTCTAGATCGGAGTTGACTGCCGCCTGCTCGTCGAGCGACAAGCTCAGGTAGCCCTCCAGCGTCATGGCGTCGACCCCTTGGCGCTCGGCCTCCTGCTCGTCGAGCTCGGACTGCGAGAAGCAGACGCCGTCGACGTACACGCATGGGGTCCCGTCGAACGCGGTCTCTCCACCCGGTTCCGCCCCCTGGCTGGCTTGAGGCGAACGTTCCTGGTCGGAGTTCTCTGGCCATGCGTGCGCCACCTCGCCGACACCACCCTCGGCGTAGACCTGGATGTCCTGTATCTCCTCGGGCACCTCCTCGCCGGCCAGGAGCATGGTCTTCCGCTCGGACGGGGAGGCACCGCCTTCATATTTGGCTGTCAGGTCGGTGCCCTCGTTGAGTACGTCGATCTGCTCATTCGTGTCGTAGGGAAGGTCCTCGGTCCAGGTGTCTATGGCATCGGTGACGTTCGTGAACTCGTATTTGGTGCCGTCTGGGTCAAATATGTCGACTTCGTACATGTTGACGTACTCCGTGCCATCGCGGTTGTCGACATCGACCTCGATATAGGCCACAGGATCCCCGTCAATCTCTTTGCGGTACTCCTCGACATCAGGGGGCGCCGAATCTGCCGGGACTTCAAGCATGAGGTCTCCTCCGGATGGTGCCGAGGCCACAAACTTTCCGGGAGGCCAGGGCGGCCCGTCGTCCTCGGCGGCGACATCGGGTGCGGTCTTCGCGCTCGACGCTCCGGGAGCGGGCTCGGACGCCACAACGCCCGATGAGGACGGTGCGGGTTCGTCGTTGCTGCATCCGACGAGGGCGATCAGCGCAGCTGAAGCCACTGCTGCTGTTTGAAGGCGCAACCCGGTCATGGTGGTCCCCTTCCGGAATGACTCTCCCCATCAACGATGCTCGGGGCGACAGATGACTGCAACCGGTCTCCACGAGATACTGGTCAGCGAGTTCGGGAACCACCCCACCGGGTGCCCGGACGAGCAGTGCTCAGGTGAGCAGCCCGACCACGAGCGCGACCACGGCGAGCAGCGGCACGGTGCCCTGCTTGACGGCGGCGCCCCGCTTGCCGGCCGAGGACGCGAACAGCACGAGCGCGGCGGCCAGCATGCTGCCCGTCCCCGCGAGGACCAGGGCCGCCCCCGCCGCCGTCGAACCGGCCGCGACGAGCACGATGCCGACCGCGGTCACCAGCGCGAGGAACAGGTTGTAGAAGCCCTGGTTGAACGCGAGCTCGCGCGTCGCGGCGGCCTCCTGCTCGGTGGTGCCGAACGTCGCGCGTGCCCGCGGGGTCGTCCACGCGACCGACTCCAGCCAGAAGATGTAGACGTGCAGCGCGGCGGCGACCCCCGCCAGGACCAGTCCGGTGACGACCATCGACGCTCCTCACGGCTCGGCGCCCGGGAGGGCGCGGGAATCCGATCATCCCGTCGGGGCGGCGCGGGCGCAGCACGCCACGCGTCGTCGCCCGGACGACGACTCCGCCGCGCCGATGCGGCAGGCCCGGGTGAGGATGCTGGTATACCGGCACGACGGGGTGCCGGGAGCACCACACACGACCACCAACGGAGGTTCTCGTGCGTCATCACTCACCACGCCGCCGCCGGCTCGTCGCCGCGCTGGCCGCCGGCGCCACGGTCGCCGGCCTGGCCGCCACATCGGCCGCCGTCCTGCCCGCCGCGACCGCGGCCCCCCAGGCCGCCGCACAGGGCGAAGGCACCTGCAAGATCTTCGACGACCCCCAGTTCGCCGGCTGGACCGACCACGCGGAGCTGAAGCGGCAGCTCGCGCAGCTCGAGCGCACGAGCCAGGGGCGCGTCCAGGTCGACGTGGCCGGCACCACCCACCAGGGGCGGGAGCTGTTCACCGCGCGCGTCGGCACCGGCGACCGCGTGCTGCTCGTGCAGAGCGCCATCCACGGCAACGAGCGCACCGGGACGGAGGCGCTGCTCGGCATCCTGAAGAAGCTCGGGAGCGCGAACGACGCCGCCACCCGGCGGGCCCTCGCGAACGTCACGCTCGTCGCGATGCCGATGGTCAACCCCGACGGCGGGGAGCTCAACCGGCGCATGAACGTCGTGCCGTGGGACGACGTCGTCGCCGACTTCCCGCAGCTCGCCGGCGCGCCGCGCGCCTGGTACCACTCGCTGCGCGGCGACGGTATCGAGCAGCCCGGCTTCGACCTCAACCGCGACTTCAACCCGGACCTCGACTACGTGCCGCGGCCCGAGGACCTCCCGGGCGACCAGAAGGACGCCGGGTTCTTCCTCTCGCCGGAGTCGCAGGCCATCCGCGACGTGTACGTCGGGCTGCGGCAGGAGTTCGGCGCCGTCGACGCCGTCGTCGACCTGCACCACATGGGGCCGTGCGACGACCTGACCGGCGGACCGCAGGACGGCAAGCCGATCTCCGTGTCCCTGGACTACCCGCCGCTCGGCGTCGAGGACGGCGCCGCCTACCTCGCGGACTGGCCGCTGCTCGACCAGGACAAGTCGCGGCGCTACGCGCTCGCCGTGGCGAACGGCATCCAGGACCAGTACGGCTCGCAGTCGCCGCTCGCCGCCGTCGGGCGGTACTTCCACCCCGACGAGCGCGAGTACGCCGGGCAGGGGCGGTCGGCGTTCGCGCTCAACGGCTCCGCAACCGTGCTGTTCGAGGTCCGGGGCCAGCAGGACGACCTCGGCCAGAAGCTGCACGGCATGCTCGTCCGGTCGGTGCAGACCGGCGTCGAGTCGCTCGTCGACGCGATGGCGACCGGCGAGGTCGACACCCTGGACGGCGACGCGTTCTTCGATCTGCCCGACTACGGGTGGGAGGACGCCGACTGACCACGACCGCACGAACGTGACGAGCCCGGCCCGCGTCGCCCGACGCGCGCCGGGCTCGCCCGTGCGTGGCGTCGCCCGACCGGTCCGGCAGCGCTACTGTCCGACCATGTCGGTCGGCACCGAGCCCGCGAGTCCCCGCACGCGGCGCCGCGCCTGGTGGTGGATGACCCTAGCGCTCGTCGTGCTCCTCGCGGCCGGCGCGACCGTGGGCGCCCTCTGGCTCGCCCCGCCGCGCCAGACCGCCGAGGTGACGGTGCCCCCCGCGGACGCCGCCCCGGAGCAGGTGGTCCGCGCGTACCTGGAGGCCGTCGCCGCGCACGACTGCGACACGGCGGCGGCCCTGACGGCGGGCGGCGCGACGGACTTCTGCGACGACACGCGCAGCCTCGAGATCCTCGAGGTCGTCCCGGCGCCGCACCTCTCCGACGGGGACCTGTCCGCGGTGAACACCGACTTCGAGGCGACGTGGCGCCCGTTCTCCGGGGTCGTCGACGTCCCCGAGGAGGGCTGGGGGTGGACCTACTACCTCGCCCACGGCCCGGAGGGCTGGCGCATCGTCGACGCCGGCACGGGCTGACGGTCGTGAGGTGCGCCCGCCCCAGGGGCGCGACCAGGTGATTGTGCACGTTCTGAACGCTCAGAACGTGCGCAACCGCCTGCTCGGCAGCGACCCGGGGGTGTGCCGGTGGCATGCTCGTGCCGCGGTGGGACGCGCTCGACGGCGACGCGTCACCGCAGGACCGAGAGGACGCCGATGACCACGACCCTGCGGCACGAGACGATGGAGCTGCCAGTGGCGGCGGTCGGTGCGGAGGGCCCGTTCCCGCCGCTGGAGCCGGAGACCGTGCCCCACCTGCCGCCGGACCGCACCACCGTCCCGGCCGACATCGCCGACCGCGTGGAGGCCGCCGCCCCGCCGTGGGTGTTCCCCTACCACCCGCAGTCGGACTACGGCCGCGACCGCGCGCCCGGCCGCCTCGACGTCGTCGTGCTGGAGAACGCGCACCTGCGCGCCACGGTGGTGCCGGGGCTCGGCGGCCGGATCTGGTCGCTCGTGGACGTCCCCACCGGCACGGATCTCGTCTACGCGAACCGGGTGCTGCAGCCCGCGAACCTGGCCCTGCGCGACGCGTGGTTCGCCGGCGGCGTCGAGTTCAACGTCGGCACGCGCGGGCACTCCCCCACGACGTGCTCGCCGCTGCACGCCGCCGTGGTGACCGGGCCCGACGGCGCGCCCGGCCTGCGGATGTGGGAGTACGAGCGGGTGCGCGGCGTCGTCGTGCAGATCGACGTCCACCTGGGCCACGACGCGACGATGCTCGCCGTGCACGTGCGCGTGACCAACCCCGGCGACGCGCCCGTGCCGATGTACTGGTGGACCAACATCGCCGTCCCCGAGGAGGACGACACGCGCGTCTTCGCGGCCGCGCGCGACGTCTACCTCTCGGACTACACCACCGGGCTCACGGGGATCACCGCGCCGTGGCGCGGCGACGTCGACATCACCCGGCCGGGCCGCCACGCCGACGCGGCGGACTACTTCGTGGACTGCCGCGGCGTGGACGTGCCGTGGGTGATGGCGGTGGACCCTGCCGGCACCGGGCTGCTGCACGCCAGCACGCCGCGGCTGTCCGCGTGCAAGCTGTTCTGCTGGGGCTCGGGCCGCGGGTCGCGGCACTGGCAGGAGTGGCTCTCCCCCGACGGCGGCCGGTACGCCGAGATCCAGGCGGGCCTCGCCACCACCCAGTTCGAGTACCTCGAGCTGGGCGCGCACCAGGAGTGGGCGTGGACGGAGGTGCTCGGGCGGGTCGACCTCGGCCCGGTGCCACCGTCGACCACGCCGGAGGACGGGCTCGCCCGGGCGGGGGCGGCGGCGTCGGCGCGGGTGAGCGCCGCGGACCTGGCCGCGCTCGACGCCGACCTGGCGCGCGCGGCGCGCCGGGCGCCCGGCGAGACCGTGGCCGTCGGGTCCGGCTGGGGGCACGTGGAGTCCCTGTTGCACGAGTCCCTGCTGCACGGCGCCGACGGCTGGGTCGACGAGACGGCGACGCCGTTCCCCGACGTCGCCGACGGGCCGCACCGCCCGTGGCAGGACCTCGTCGCCGACGGTCGCTCCCCCGCGGGCGTCGACGCCCGCGCGCACGTGCGGGGCGCGCACTGGGCCCGCCGGCTCGCGGACGCCGCCCGCGACGGCGACGCGTTCGCCCTCTACCACCTGGGCGTCCTCGAGCACGTCGACGGGGACCCGGCCGCCGCGGAGCGGCACCTGCGCGCGTCGCTGGACGCCGCGCCGAGCGCCGCCGCGCACCGCGCCCTCGCGCACGTCGCGCTGCGCCAGGGCGACGGCGATGCCGCCGTCCGGACCTTCGACGCCGCGCTCGCGCTCGCCGGCCCGGGCTCCGCCGAGCGCCCCGCCCTCGTGCTGGAGGCGCTGCGCTGTCTGCTCGACGCCGGCCGGCACGACCGGGCGCTGGAGCTCGCCCGCACCGCGACCGACGAGCCGCCCGCGCGGGCCACCGAGTCCGAGCGCGCCCGGTTCCGGCTCGCGGAGGTCGAGGCGCTGCTCGGCCTCGACGACCGGGCCGGGGCCCGCCACGTCCTCGAGACCGGCGACGTCGTCCCCGCCAACCTGCGCGAGGGCGAGTCGCTCGTCGCCGCGCTCTGGGAGCGCGCCGCCGGCGGGGCGGCCCTGCCCGAGCGCCTCGACTTCTCGATGCACGGGACGTCGGGGCACGGGACGTCGGGGCACGGGACGTCGGAGCGGCAGGCCACGGCGTCCTGAGCGTCCCGCACGTCATCTGGTCGTCCGCGGCGCTATCGTCCGGTCATGTCGACGGAGACGGTCCAGGACCCGCCGCGGCGACGGCCGCGCGTCGGCTGGTGGGTGACGCTCGCCGTCGTCGCCGTGGTCGTCGTGACGGGCGTGGCGCAGATCTTCCCGCTGGCGAGGACCGCGGACGTCGCGGTGCCGCCGCCCGACGCCACGGCCGAGGACGTCGTGCGGGCCTACCTGACCGCCCTCGACGCCCACGACTGCGCGACCGCCCAGGCGCTGACGGCGCCCGAGTTCGCCACGACCACCGAGAGCATGTGCCACGACGTCTCCAGCCTGGAGATCACGGATCTCGAGACCGTCGGAACGGGCGCCGTGAACGCGGGGTTCGACGTCGACTGGCGGTTCTTCGCCGACGACACCTCCATCCCCGAGGGCGGGTTCGGGTGGACCTACTACCTCACCCGAGACCCCGAAGGGTGGCGTATCGAGGACGCCGGCAACGGCTGACCGTCAGGAGGACGGCGCGACGACGTCGTCCGGTGACGCGTCGGACAGCAGGTCCAGGTCCGGCTGCGTGGTGAACGTCCCCACCGGCACGTCGGGACCCGGGTCGCACTCGCCCGTGTCCGGGCCGTACGGCCGCTGCGCGACGTCGACGAGCCAGGCGTCGTCCACCTGGACCAGCGTGAACGTGTCGTACTCGAAGGAGCCCGGCTCGCTGGACCACTCCTCCGGCGCCGACGTGTCGTCGTCCCACACCCACGACGCCGGCAGCCGGCTGCACATCAGCACCATCGCCTCGTCGCCGTCGCTCGAGACGTCCAGCACCGTCATCTCCTTCGGCCCCGCCCAGAGCCGGAGCCTGCCGGCCTCGACGTCCCTGCGCACGCCGTCGACCTGGATGTCGAGCCACTCCGGCGTGGTGACCTCCGCCAGCCGCGGGTCCGAGAGGTCGAGCTCGTTGGTCGACGCCTTCAGGAGCGTGTCGTAGCGGCGCACCGCCTCCACCCGCGGGTCGCTCTCCGGGTCGCCCGACGGCGGCGCGCCGTCGGCCCACTCGACCTCGTCGTGGACCGTCGTCCCCTCCGGCCCGCCGCACGCGGCCACGAGCGCGGCGAGCGCCAGCGCGGTGAGGGCAGCGGGCACTCGCGCGTACCGGGCGGCGCTCATCGCTCGCCCCGCTCGGCCTCGCGGGCCCAGGCGTCGAACCCGTCGTTGTACTCCTGGATCAGCTCGTCCACGTACCGCCGCTCGTCCTCCGGCGGCGCCATGACGCCGTGCTCCACGTAGACGTCGACGATCGCCGTCAGCCGCTCCCGCATGATGCCCTCGCGAGCCGCCTCGTCGCCGTGCTCCGCGGCCAGGGCGTCGTTGTACTCCGTCGCCCAGTGGTCGCCCAGCGCGTCGCCGACCCAGCCGGCCACCTCTCCCGCGGCGTAGCCCCCGAGGGGGCCGCCGGGGATGGGCGCGAGGCCCACCAGACCGGTCACGCTGTCCACGGCGTCGCGCACCTGCTGGTCGTGGACCGACCCGACCGCGAGGTTCGCTCCCGCCGGCGAGCCCTCCAGCGCGGCCTGCGTCCCGAGGAGCCGCGCGATCGCGTCCTCGCCGCTCACCGTCGAGCCGTCGCTCCCGGCATACGCGACGACGCCCTGCTGGTACTCCGAGACCGCCCCGGCCAGCACCGCATGCCCGGCGGGATCGTGCCCCGCGACGCCCATGAGGTCGGCCACCCAGTCCTGCTCCGCGTTGACCAGCCAGACGTCCGGGCCACCGAGCATGCCCGTGTGCAGCGGCCCGTCCTCGGCCGTGTTCGCGCTCATCGGGTACTCCGCCAGTTGCGGGAGCTGCTGGCCTATCGCCGTGGCCAGTGCGACCGACCCGCGCCCGGAGACGTGGTCGGGGATGAGGTGCTCGTTGCCGCTGAGCTTCTCGAACACCGTGCCGGACAGCTCTGCGACGCTGCGCTGCACGTCGGGGTCGCCGCCGTGCGCGTCGAGCAGCGAGCCCGTGGCCCGCTGCGCGCCCGCCCACAGCGCGCTCGGCCCCTCGAAGCCGTCGCCGGTGATCTGCGCGGACCAGTCGCGCTCGCCGAACCAGTAGTCGACGCGGCCGGCGCCCAGGGCCCCGTCGCCGTAGGGGTCGTCCTTCGTGTCGGTGAGCCAGGCGAGCGCGGCGTCCGGGTACTGCCCGAGCGTCTGCAGCACGCGGCCGGCGACGTCGTCGACCCGGTTCCCCGACTCCTCGTCCTCGATGAACGCCAGGATCCGGCCCCCGGCGTTCGGCGAGTCGTCGAACACCGCCCCGGGCCGCATCCTGTGAGGGTCGCGTTCGCGGTCGACCAGGTTCGCCATCGCCACGGCGAGCGACTCGCCCAGCGGCGCCTTCTTCACGTCCCCGAACAGGAACCCGGCGGCGGACAGCGACGCCGTGCCGTCGAGCATCTCGTCGGCGAACGTCGACGCCGTCGCCGGCGACCACCGCGACGACCCGTTGCTCAGGCCCTTGCGGACCGCCTGCGCGAGGCCGAGCGCGAGCGCGGCGTCGAGGTGGCCCTCCAGCACCTGGGTGCCGAGCTGGTCGACGAGCTCGGTCGTGCCGTCGCCGCCGAGCCCGAGGAACGTGCGGGCCATGACGTCGTGGTCGCCGCCCCACCGGGAGAAGAAGGTCCGCAGGTCGCGCACGTCCTGCTCGGAGCCGTCCCCCTTCGCGATCCGGGCGGCGAGCGCCTGCATCGCGGCGGCGATCTCGTCGGTGGTGAGGTCGTCGACCGACGTCGCCCCCGCGCGCACCAACGTCGGGTACAGGTCGCCCCACCCGGGCGGCGCGTCCGCGCGGAGCGCGTCGCACAGGACGCCGTCGACGTCGCGGCGCTCGGCGTGCAGGTCGCGCAGGGCGGCCCACGCCTCGTCCTGCTCCCGCGTGGCCTCCTCGTGCAGCTCCTGACGGATCCGGTCGCGCGCCTCGTCGTCGGGGGCGTACCGGCCGCCGGTGTACTCCGTGCTCCACCACAGCCGGTGGAGCTCCTGCTCGGCGGCGTCGAGCTTGTCGCGCTGCGGCTGCGCCCGCGTCGCGATGTCCTCGACGGACGACACGTACGCCGACAGCGCCGGGCGGACGTCCGACAGCCGCGCCCGGACCGCGTCGAGGCGGGCGCGGGGCTCCGCCATCGAGGCCCGCCACGCCCGGCCGGACTTCCCGTCCCACGCGTCGCCGTCCAGGGCCGCGAGCGCCGAGGCGAGCACGGTGACCGTGCTCTCCAGCTCCGTGTGCCGCGTGCCGAGCCGCGAGTGATAGCCGGTGATCGTCCCGAGGTCGCCCTCGTCGGGCCGGCGGTCGGTGTGGTAGGTCATCGCGCGCTCCCCGCCAGCGCGGCGTCCGCCGCCTCGATCTCCGCGGCGGAGTCCTTGGCGGCGTTCCCCGCGCCGAGCACCTGCGCCTTGATGCCCTCGAGCTCCACCACGACCGACATGGCGAACTCCACGACCGCGTCCTCGACCCCCTGGCTGCCGCAGCCGGACACGTCGTCGGACAGGGTCGTCGACATCGCGTACCCGTGGCTCACGAGCCTGTTCCCGGTCTCCTGCATGGCGCCCGTGTCGGCGGTGAGCTGTTCGCACATCGTCCCGGCCTCTCGTCTTGCCCGTGCGGTCGGCGTGCCCGGGACGTGGTGCCGAGGATAGACAAGGCACGCCGGAACCACGATGGGGAGAACTGCCCGTGGACTCAGGCGCCCGGCACGACGAGGCCGGAGTCGTACGCCCACACGACGAGCTGCACGCGGTCGCGGGCGCCCGTCTTGGTCATGATCCGGCTGAGGTGCGACTTCACCGTGCTGGGCTCCAGGAACAGGGCCGCCGCGATCTCCGCGTTGGACGACCCACGGCACAGCAGCGCGACGATCTCCCGCTCGCGCGCGGTGAGCAGCCCCGCGGCGGCCTCGTCCGGCGCGACGGGGCCGCGGCGGCGCGCGAACTCGTCGATGACGCGGCGGGTGAGCGTCTGGTCCACGAGGCCGTCACCCGCGGCGACGCGCCGCACGGCGTCGACGAGGACGTCGGGCTCCGCGTCCTTGAGGAGGAAGCCGGACGCGCCGGCCTCGAGGGCGCCGAACACGTAGTCGTCGAGGTCGAAGGTGCTGACGACGAGCACCGGCACGGGGTCGGCGACGCCCGGGCCGGCGAGCTCGCGCGTGGCCGTGATGCCGTCGCCGCCGGGCATCCGCACGTCCATGCACACGACGTCGGGGCGCTCGCGGCGGGCCACGCGGACGGCGTCCGCGCCGTTCGACGCCTCGCCCACCACCTCCAGGCCCTCGCTCTCGAGGATGACGGTGAACCCGGCGCGGACGACGGCCTGGTCGTCGACCAGCACGACGCGCGTCATCGAGAGCTCCGGCCCGCGGGCGCGGCCCCGGCCGTCGCCTCCTGGGGGCGCGGCACCGTGAGCCGCACCCGCCAGCCACCGCCGGACGTGCGGCGCGCCGAGAGCCGGCCGCCCACGAGCTCGGCGCGCTCCGTCATGCCGATGACGCCGTGCCCGGGCACGTCGTCGTCGGCGGCCAGGGGGGCCGACGACGGGTCGCCGCGCCCGTTGCGCACGGTGAGCTCCAGCGCGTCCTCGTCGTACGCGGTCTCGACGTCGACGGCGCTGCCCGGCGCGTGGCGGCGGGCATTGGCGAGCGACTCCTGCAGCACCCGGTAGACGGTGAGCTGCGCCGTGGGAGGCAGCTCGAACGGCTCGCCGCGGCGCGTCTCCTGGACCCGCGTGCCCGTGCTGCGGGCGAGGTCGAGCAGCGCGGGCACGTCCGCGAGCGTGGGCTGCGGCGCCGACGGCGCCTCCTCGTCGCGCTCCCCGGCATCGCGCAGGATGCCGACGACGAGCCGCAGGTTCTCGAGCGTCTCGCGGCCCTGCGCGCGGATCCAGCGCAGCGACTCCCGGGCGCGGTCCGGGTCGCCGTCCACGAGGCGCTCCGCGGCGGCCGCCTGCACGACGATCCCGGACAGGTGGTGCGCCGCGACGTCGTGCAGCTCGCGCGCCATGCGGCCGCGTTCGGCGAGCACCGCCTGCGCGGCGAGCGCCTCGCGCTCCCGCTCCGCCTGCGCGACCCGCGCCCGCAGCTGCGCCAGCAGCTCCCGCCGGGTGCCGACGTACGCCCCGACGAGGGCGGCGCCCACATACGTGACCAGCGCGGACACGAGCCCGCCCCACAGCTGCGTCCCGACCGGCACACCCAGCTCCGCCGTCGCGGGGCCGCCCAGCACGAAGCCGAGGAGCACCTGCACGACGGCGGTGCCGGCCGCCGCGCCGAGGGCCGGGCGGCGCGGGGCGTAGACGCCCACCGAGTAGGCGGCCACGAGGGCCGCCGGCCCCTGGAAGCTCATGAACGGCGGGAGCAGCGGCACCAGCACGAGCTGGCCCAGCAGCGTCAGCGCCAGGCACAGCACCGGCCACCGGCGGCGCACTGTCAACGCCATCGACTGCCCCGCCAGGACGACGCACGACGCCACCGTCGCGCCGGTGCTCATCGTCCCGGCCGAGCCGTCCGCCCCGAGCGTCTCCCCGAGCGACGACGACACGATCTGCACGACGGCGAGGAACAGCCCCACCGACAGCGCCGCGACCACGCCGCCGAGCAGCGCGTCCCGGCCCGTGGCCGTCCGCACGCCCAGGGCGTCGAGCCGCCGTCGCAGCGCGTCGAGCACGGGTCCTCCGTCGGTGTCGCGGGGTCGGTCAGCAGGTCGGTCAGCGGGTCCCGGGGCGGGGCCCCTCCCGGCACACGGTACGACGTCCGTGCGCCGGGCGGGGAGGTGTCCGTGCAGGTCAGGCCAGGTCACACGGTGGGGTGCGTCACGCCAGGTCACGGCGTCGGAACACCGCTCCGGCGGCGACCAGCAGCACTCCCGCCCAGGCGAGCAGCCCCGCCAGCGCCGCCGCGACCCCGACGCCCGCCCCGGCATCGGTCGTCGCGCCGAACAGCTGGGCCGCGCCCTGCCCCGCCGACGCGAGGGAGCCGAGGGTGATCGGCAGCCACGACGTCGCCGTCGTCGCGCCGCCCGTGAGGACGAGCGCGGCGGCCTGCACCATCGGTTCCACGAGGGCCAGCGCCACGACCACGACGACCGCCGCGACCTGCCCCCGCACGAGCGTACCGACGGCGAGCCCCAGCCACGAGAGCAGGACCATCACGGCAAGACCGCGGGCCCACACCCCGAGCGCCTCGGCCGGGCCGATCGCCAGGGTCGCGTCCGGCGTCGTCGCGACCGCCACGACCAGGCCGAGCGCCGTCACCAGCGCCAGCGCCACGCCGATGGCGAGCGCCGCCACCGCCGTCGCCCCCGCCTTGCCCGCGAGGATCCGCAGCCGGTCCGGGACCGCGAGCGCCGTCGGCACGATGCCGCCGGTGCGGAAGTCTGCCGTGGCCGCGAGCACCCCGAGCAGGAGCACGCACAGCGCGGTGACGCCGCTCGAGCCCGATGCCGGGCCCTGGCCCAGCAGGTCGAGCATGCCGCGCTGGGCCGCCGCGGTGCCCAGGTCCGTGGCGGACGCGAGCGTGGACATGACGTCGGCCGTGACGTCCGGCGGCGCCTGCACGCCCACTTGGAAGCCGGCATCGGCCCCACCCAGCCCCTCCAGGGCGCGGAGGGTGCGCGGCAGCACGAGCGTGAGCGCCTGGGCGAACACCATGCCCGCGACCGCGACGGCCGCGACGACCCACGGGGCCCGGGTGGTGCGGAGCTTGAGCAGCTCGGCCCTGAACACGGCCCTGAACATGGCGAGACGCATCAGCGCACTCCTTCGGTGGCGGCGGTGAGGTCGAGGTACACGTCCTCGAGGCTCCGGTCGGTGACGAGCTCGCCCAGCGGGCCGGCGGCGACGACGCGGCCCTGGCCGATGACGACCAGGTCGTCGGCCACCTGCGCCACCTCGGCGAGCACGTGGCTGGCCAGCAGCACGGTGCCGCCGTCCTCGGCGAACGCGCGCAGCAGCTCGCGCAGCCACCGCATGCCGGCGGGGTCGAGGCCGTTGGCCGGCTCGTCCAGCACCAGCACGCGCGGGCGGCCCAGCAGGGCGCTCGCGATGCCGAGGCGCTGCCGCATCCCCAGGGAGTAGGTGCGGACGCGGCGGTCCGCGGCCGGCGTCATGCCGACGGTGGCCAGCACCTCGTCCACGCGACCCGCGGGCAGGCGGGACGCCGCGGCCAGCACCCGCAGGTGGTCGCGGCCCGTGCGCCCGGGGTGCAGACCGCCCGCGTCGAGCAGCGCCCCGACCACCTGGGGCGGGTGCTCCAGCTCGGCGTACGGTCGCCCGTCGAACGTCGCCGTGCCCGAGCTCGCGCGCGCCAGGCCCAGCAGCACCTGCAGCGTCGTGCTCTTGCCCGCGCCGTTCGGCCCCAGCAGCCCCAGCACGCGCCCCGGGTGCGCCGTGAAGCTCACGTCGTGCACGGCCTCGAAGCCGCGGTAGGACTTGTGCAGCCCCTCGATCCGGATGGTGGTCATCCGTCCCTCCCTCGTCGTCCGGCGCTCCGTCGTCCCGGAGCCCTGTGCCGGTACCCCGAGCCTCCCCAGGAGCGGGTGGGCGGGTCTTGAGGCGGAGGGCGGAACCTGGGTTGCGCCTTTCGGGGGAGGTGGTGCGGA
This sequence comes from Isoptericola sp. NPDC060185, assembly GCF_042728595.1. NCBI lineage: Bacteria > Bacillati > Actinomycetota > Actinomycetes > Micrococcales > Promicromonosporaceae > Isoptericola > Isoptericola sp. NPDC060185. The sequence continues at coordinate 16,322 of NZ_JBHWYY010000054.1, forward strand.
TCAGGTCCCTGCGAAGAGACGGTCCAGGTGCTGGTCGATCGCGGCCAGCGCGGCCGAGGGCTCGACGACGCCGAGCTCGAGCAGCGGGGAGAACCCGGTCAGCGCCAGGACGAGATCGGTCTCGACGGCCGGGTCCCGGTCCGGCGCGATCCGGCCCTGCTCGATCGCCTCGCGGACGAGACGCTCGATCATGGCCCGCCCGTCGCGGAGCCCGAGGCCCGCCTGCCGGCGCAGCGCGGGGTCGTGCAGGGCCTCCAGGACGTACGCGGCGCTCATGCGGCTCGACGCCCGCGCGTCGGGGTGCAACGGGAGCATCTCGACGAGGACCAGGCGCAGCACGTCGCGCGGGTGCGGGGGCTGGTCGAGCGCGGCCAGCCCCTGCGCGACCCGGCCCGCGGTGCGTTCCGCCGCGGACTCGATCGCGAAGGTCAGCATCGCCGTGCGGGAGCCGAAGTAGTGCTGCAGCTGTCCCAGCGAGACCCCCGCCTCGCGGGCGACCTCGCGCAGGGTGGCCCGGGACCAGCCCTGCTGGTCGACGACGCGCCACAGCGCGCGGGCGATCACCTCGCGCCGTTCCTGGTGGTCCACCTGCTTCGGCATCCTGCACCTTCCCGGGTTGTCGTACGCTCGTCACAATACAGTTGACTTGGAACGCTGGACGGGAGGCCCGATGAGCGACGAGCAGCCGCCGGCCGCGTTCTTCAACCCCTACGCCGTCGCCATCGACGACCAGGTGGCGATCGCGCTGCTCGCCGAGATGCACATCACGAAGGCGATCGAGCGCGGCGACTTCGACGACCTGCCCGGCGCCGGCAAGCCGCTCGACCTGCAGGACCTCCACGACCCCGACTGGTGGCTCAAGGCCTTCATGCGGCGCGAGAGGCTCGTCGTCCTGCCGCCCTCCATCCAGCTCCGCAAGGACGACGCCGCCCTCGACGGGCGCCTCGACGAGATGTGGAGCGAGGACGACGTGCGCGAAGAGGTCGAGGAGTTCAACCGGAACGTCCTGCGCGCCCGCTACCAGCCGGCGGCCGGGCCACCGCTGGTCACCATGCCGCGCGACGTCGACGCGACCGTCGCCGCCTGGGCGCAGCGTCGTGCGGCGCGGGCCGCGCAGGCGCGGGAACAGCGTCAGGCCGAGGCGCCGGGCGACGGCGGTCGGCGCCGTCGACGCTCCCGCCGGCGGGGACGGTCCCGGGCCGTCGGCACGGGGACGGACGCCACGACCCCGCCGACGCCGGGATGATCACGGGAGGCGACGGATCCCGCCGCGCGGGTCGCTGACGAACCGCCCCGACCGGCGCCAGTTCAATGTCCGGTCGTCCGCCACGAGCTCCCAGGGCGTCCATCCGTCGTCGTCGCGCCGGCGCACGACGGTGCCGGTCGTGAGGCCGGCGAGGGCCACCTCGGACAGGCTCATGACGCGATCCGGCCGCAGCCCGCCCCTGAACTGGGACTTGCGGACGCCACCGTCGCGGAGCCGCCGCACGGCTGCAGCCTTGTCGGACGCGACCACTCCGAGCTCCGCGCGCCAGCCGGAGGCGTCGGCGTCCTCGACCACGAAGACGAAGATCTGATCCATCGCCGGAGTGTGGCACGGCGCCGGCGAGCGCCGAAGGCGGCGCCTGTGGATCACCGGGTCGCCGTGTCGGCACGGACCCGTAACCTGGCCGACGTGCTGCACGTCCACCGGTCCGAGCGCTCCGACGCGCTGGTCGCTCCCCTCGCCGACGTGCTCGCCGCGCCGCCGGACGACCCGTTCACGCCCGACGTCGTCGCCGTGCCCACGCGCGGCATCGAACGGTGGCTGGCGCAGCGGCTGTCGCACCTACTGGGGGTCGACGGCCCGTCGGGTGCCGGCCCGGTCGGACGAGGCATCTGCGCCAACGTGGACTTCGCTCATCCGTCGCGCCTGGTGGCGTCCGCGGTGACGGCAGTGACGGGCGTCGAGCACGACGACGACCCGTGGCGCCGCGCCCGGCTCGTGTGGCCGGTGCTGGAGACGATCGACGCGTCGCTGGACGAGGCGTGGGCGGCCCCGCTCGCGCGGTACGTCGGGGAGGCGGGCGACGGAGCGCGCCCCTCGCGCCGGCTCGCCCTGGCGCAGCGCGTCGCCGACCTGTTCTCCGCGTACGCGCAGCAGCGCCCGGACCTGCTGGCGCGCTGGCTCGACGGGGCCGACGACGACGGCGCGGACGACGACGGCGCGGGCGCGCCCGTCCCCGCCGACCTGGCCTGGCAGCCCCGGCTGTGGCGGCGGGTACGCGAGCGGGTGGACGCGCCCGGCCCGGCGGAGGTGCTGGCCGAGGCGGTCGCCGCGCTGCGCGCGGACCCGGGTGCCGTCGACCTGCCCGCCCGGATCTCGGTCTTCGGCCCCACCCGCCTGCCGGAGGACCAGCGGCGCGTGCTGCGCGCGCTCGCCCTGCACCGCGACGTGCACCTGTGGCTTCCGCACCCCTCCCCCGCGCTGTGGGAGGCGGTCGGGGCGCTCGCTTCCGGGGGCGCCGTCACCGGCCCGCGCCGGGACGACGTGCCGCCCGCCGCCCGGCACCCGCTGCTCGCGTCCACCGCGCGCGACTCCGTCGAGCTGCAGCTGCGCCTGTCCGAGGTCCTTGATCCGGGCGACGCCCCCCAGGTCCGGGTGTCGCACCACGCCGCACCGCCGCCACCCGCCACGCTGCTCGGCGCGCTGCAGGGTGCGCTGCGCGCGGACGACCCGGACGTCGCGCCCCACCCCGTCGACCCCGCCGACCGCAGCGTCCAGGTGCACGCCTGCCACGGGCGCGCACGCCAGGTGGAGGTGCTGCGCGAGGTGCTCACCGGCCTGTTCGCCGCCGACCCGACGCTCGAGCCGCGCGACGTCATCGTCATGTGCCCGGACGTGGAGGCGTTCGCGCCGCTGGTCACCGCGACGTTCGGCGCGGCACCCGACGGCGTCGCGCAGGTGCACCCGGGGCAGCGGCTGCGGGTCAGCCTGGCCGACCGCGGGCCGGGCGTCGTCAACCCGGTGCTCGGCGTGCTGGCCACGCTGCTGCGCCTGGCGGACGGCCGCGTCACCGCCTCCGAAGTGCTCGACCTCGCCGCGACGGAGCCCGTGCGGCGCCGCTTCCGGCTGTCCGACGACGACCTCGACCGCTGGCGCACCTGGGCCGTCGAGGTGGGCGTGCGCTGGGGCGAGGACGGCACCCGGCGGGCCCGCTTCGGCATCGACCCGCGCGTGCGCCAGGGCACCTGGGACGCCGCGCTCGACCGGGTGCTGCTCGGCGTGGCCATGGCCGAGGAGGACTCGCGGTTCGTGGGCCCGGCGCTGCCGCTGGACGACGTCGGCTCCACCGACGTGGACGTCGCGGGCCGGTTCGCCGAGCTGGTCACGCGGCTGACCGGGCTGCTCGCCGACCTCGACGGCACCCACCCGCTGGAGCACTGGCTCGACACGCTGGACCGGGCCGTCACCCTCCTCACCGACCCCGCGCCCGACGACGGCTGGCAGTCCGTGCAGGCCCGCCGGGTGCTCGGGGACGTGCGGGCGGCCGGGACCGGGCGGCCCGCAGCGACGGCTGGCGGCGGACTCCGGCTCGAGGACGTGCGCGCCCTGCTCGCCGACCGGCTCGCCGGCCGCCCCACGCGCGCCGGCTTCCGCACCGGCGCGCTCACCGTGTGCTCGCTGGAGCCGATGCGCGCCGTCCCGCACCGGGTGGTGTGTCTGCTCGGCATGGAGGACGGCGCGTTCCCCCGGAAGGCCACGCCCGACGGCGACGACCTGCTCGCGCGCGGCGCGTGCCTGGGCGAGCGCGACCGCCGCAGCGAGGACCGGCAGATCTTCCTCGACGCCCTCACGGCCGCGCGCGAGCACCTGGTCGTGCTGCACTCCGGCGCCGACGAGCGCACCGGCGCCGACCGGCCGCCCGCCGTGCCCGTCGCCGAGCTGCTCGACGCCCTCGACCGGGTCGGCACCGCCGCGGACGGCGGACCGGTGCGGCGGCAGGTCGTCGTGCGGCACCCGCTGCAGGTGGTGGGCGAGCGCAACTTCGAGGCCGGCGCGCTCGGCACCCCTGGGCCGTTCAGCTTCGACCAGGCCGCGTACGAGGCCGCCCTCGCGGGCCGGAGCCCGCGCACCGCACCCGGCCTCCTCATCACGGAGCCGCTCGTCGCCCGGGACGAGGCCGGCACCCCGGAGCCCGTCGACGTCGACGACCTCGTCCGCCTCCTCGAGCACCCCGCGAGCTGGTTCGTGCGCACCGTCCTCGGCGCCGCGCTCGTGCGCGACGAGGACGACGTCGACGACCGGCTCCCGCTCGAGATGGACCCTCTGGCCCAGTGGGGCGCCGGCGACCGCATCCTGACCGCCACCCTCGCCGGGGTCGACCCGCGGCAGGCCCGGGACGCCGAGTGGCGCCGCGGCCAGGCGCCCCCGCGCGTCCTCGGACGGGTGGCCCTCGACCGGGTCGTCGACCGCGTCGCCCCGGTCCGCGCCATGGCCGAGCGCACGACCTCCGGCGGGCCCGCGGCGCGCGCCGTCGACCTCGCGGTCACGCTGCCGTCGGGCACCCTCGTGACCGGGACGGTGCCCGGCGTCCGGGGCGCCCGGGTCGTGCGCGCGGAGTACTCGCGGCTGGCCCCCAAGCACCGCCTCCGCTCCTGGGTGCAGGTCCTCGCGCTCGCGGCGTCCGGCGAGCCCCCGGAGGCCCCCACCCCGGACGCGTGGTGGCACACCGCGACGACGGGTCGCGCGCCCGGTCGCGTCCCGCAGGCCGCGTGGAGCCGGATCGACGCACCCCCGCGCGACGACGCCGCGCGCCTGCTCGACGACCTCGTCGCACTGCGGCGGGAGGCGTTCCGGGCCCCGCTGCCGCTGCCCCCCGACGTCGCGCACGCCTACGCGACCGCCCGCCGCGGCCGACAGTCGCCGTCCGACGCCCTCGGCCGCGCCCGGAAGGCCTGGGCCGACGGGTTCGACCGCGCCGACCCGTACTACGTCCGCTGCTGGGGGGAGGGTGCCGGCCTCGACGACTTCGCGGGCACCCCCACCGACGACGACCGGCGCGTCGCCCCCGACGAGACCACCCGCCTCGGGGCGCTCGCGGCCCGCGTGTGGGGGCCGCTGCTGGCCCGCGAGCAGGAGGGAACGGTATGACCGCGCCGTCGGCGTCCACCACGGACGTCCCGATCTTCGACGTGACCGGCGACCTCCCCCAGGGCACCACCGTGCTGGAGGCGAGCGCGGGGACCGGCAAGACGTTCACGATCGCGGCGCTCGCCGCCCGCTACGTCGCCGAGGGGCGGGCGGAGCTGCGCGAGCTCCTGCTCGTCACGTTCGGTCACGACGCGACGTCGGAGCTGCGCGACCGCGTCCGCGAGCGCCTCGTCGCCACCCAGCGCGCGCTGCACGGGCCGGACCCGGCGTCCCACCCCGACCCCGTGGTGGCCCTGCTCGCCGACGTCGACCCCGAGGAGCTGGAGCGGCGGAGGTACCGCCTCACGTCGGCCCTGTCCCAGCTGGACAGCGCCACCATCACGACGACGCACGGGTTCTGCGACGCGACGCTGAAGTACCTCGGCATCGCCGCCGACGTCGACCCCGCGGCGACGTTCGTCAACGACATCGCCGACCTCGAGCGGGAGGTCGTCGACGACCTCTACGTGCGACGGTTCGCGGACGCCGAGCGGGCCGCGCTCACCCCCGCCCTGGCCCGCGCCGTGGGGCACGAGGCGGTGAGCAAGCAGGGCGTCACGATCGAGCCGGCCGAGCCCGGCGGGGCGCCCCCGTCGTCCGTGGGCACGCTGCGCCGGGACGTCGCGCAGGCCACGCGGGACGAGGTGCTGCGCCGCAAGCGGGCCCAGCAGCTCATGGACTACGACGACCAGCTCACGCTCCTGCGGGACACCCTGGTCGACCCGGTGCACGGCGCGACGGCGGCCGCCAGGGTGCGGTCGCGGTACCGCGTCGTGATGGTCGACGAGTTCCAGGACACCGACCCCGTGCAGTGGGAGATCCTGCGGACGGCGTTCCACGGGCACCGCGACATGGTCCTCATCGGCGACCCCAAGCAGGCGATCTACGCCTTCCGCGGGGCCGACGTCGTCGCCTACCTGGAGGCGCGGGAGGAGGCGTCGACGTTCGCCACCCTGGGGACGAACTGGCGTTCCGACGGCCCGCTGCTCCACGCCCTCGGGACGGTCCTGGAGGGCACGGCCCTGGGGGACGGGCGGATCGTCGTCCGGGCGGTCGCGTCCGCGCACGCCGACCCGCGCTCGCGCGGGGGCGCGCCCCTCCGCCTCCGCCGCCTCACCCGGGGCCGCAGCAACGGGCTGCCGGCGGGCGACGCCCGCGCCCTGGTGACCGCCGACACCGCCGCCGACATCGTCGCCCGGCTCGGCACCGACCAGGTCCGCGACGGCGACTCCTGGCGGCCGCTCGAACCGCGCGACGTGGCGGTGCTGGTCCGCACGAACGGTCAGGCGCAGGCGGTCCGCGATGCGCTGGACGGCCTCGGCGTGCCGGCGGTGGTCTCCGGGAAGCGCAGCGTGTTCACCACGGCGTCGGCCCGCGACTGGCTCACCCTGCTCACCGCCCTCGAGCAGCCCGGCCACCACGGACGGGCGGCGGCACTCGCCCTCACCCCGTTCGTCGGGTGGGACGCCGCGCACCTCGCCGCCGCCGACGACGCCGAGCACGACCGCCTGGCGGACGACGTGCGGCGCTGGTCCCGCCTGCTGTCCACGCGCGGCGTCGCGGCTCTGCACGAGGCGATCACCCGCGAGGGCCTGGCGGAGCGCCTCCTGCGGTGGAGCACCGGGGAGCGGGAGCTCACCGACCTGCGGCACGTGGGCCAGGTGCTGCACACCGCGTCGGTGGTCGAGGGCCTCGGCCCGTCGTCGCTCACCGGCTGGCTCCGGCGCCGCATCCGGGACGCGGAGACCGACATCGACGACGAGCGGAGCCGCCGCCTCGAAACCGACGCTGCCGCCGTGCAGGTCGTCACGGTGCACGCCAGCAAGGGGCTCGAGTTCGGCGTCGTGTACGTGCCGTTCGCGTGGAACCGGTACGAGCGGGACGACCCCGACGTCCTGAGCTTCCACGCCGACGACGGCACCCGGGTGCTCCACGTGGGCGGCCCCGGCTCGCCCGGGTACAAGGAGGCCAAAGAGCGGTACCTCGTCGAGGACCGGGACGAGGAGCTGCGGCTGCTGTACGTCGCGCTGACGCGCGCCCGCTACCAGGTGGTGGCGCACTGGGCACCGACGTACAAGAACTCGTCCCGCGGCGCGCTGACCCGGGTCCTCTTCGGGGCGCGCGGCCTGGACGGGGCGCCCGCGGCCGAGTACCCCCGACAGTCGCAGGCGGACGAGACGGTCCGCGCTGCCCTCGACGCCCTCGCGGCGCGCTCGGGCGGCACGATCGCCGTCGAGGACGTGCCGGCCACCCCGTCCGTCGAGCGCTGGCGCCCACCGGCCCAGGACGAGCCTTCGCTCGCCGTCGCGCATCTCGACCGGGTGCCGGACGCGACGTGGCGGCGCGCGTCGTACTCCGCGCTCACCGCGGCGGCGCACACCGGGCGACCCGCCGGGCTGTCCCCCGCGGCGCCCGGGGCGCCGGCCGGTGCCGCGACCGGCGGCGTGGAGTCCGAGCCGGAGGGCGGTGGGGTGCGGGACGAGCCGGCCGAGGCCGCGCCCACGGCCGTCCGCCCGGGCGGGCCCGCGACGCCGGGAGACGTCGCGGCCCCGGGAGCGGACCTCCCCTCCCCGATGTCGGGGCTGCCCGCCGGGACGGGGTTCGGCACCCTGGTGCACGAGGTCCTGGAGTACGCGGACACCGCCGCGCGCGACCTGGACGCCGAGCTGCTCGCCCGCTGTGCCGCCGCCGCGACGACGCGCGTGCCCGGCGCCGACCCGGCGGAGCTCGCCGCCGCGCTCGGCGTCGTCGCGCGCACCCCCCTGGGCCCGCTCGCGGGCGGACGCACCCTCGCGGACGTGGCGCCGCGCGACCGGCTGGCCGAGCTCGAGTTCGAGCTGCCGCTCGCCGGCGGAGACGGAGATGCGGGTGCGCTCGACGGCGGAGCCGCGGGCGGGGCAGCGGCGGAGGGCGCGACGCTCTCCGAGATCGCCGCGCTCCTGGGCCGCTACCTCGGCCCGGACGACGCGTTCGCCGCCTACCCCGCAGCGCTGGCGGAGCTCGCGGCGGCCGACCCGGGTGCACGGCCCCTGCGCGGCTACCTCACCGGGTCGATCGACGCGGTGCTGCGCGTCCCGGGCGACGACGGCGCCCCGCGGTTCCTGGTCGTCGACTACAAGACGAACCGCCTCGGCGCCTTCGACGCCCCGCTCACCGCCTACGACTACCGCCCCGAGGCGACGGTCGAGGCCATGCTGCACGCCCACTACCCGCTGCAGCTGGTGCTCTACCTCGTGGCGCTGCACCGGTACCTGGCCTGGCGGCTGCCCGGCTACGACCCGGACGTGCACCTCGGCGGCGGGCTCTACCTGTTCGTGCGCGGCATGTGCGGCCCCGGCACCCCCACCGGGCCCGACGGCGCTCCCTACGGCGTCGTGTCCTGGGTGCCGCCGCGCGGCCTCGTGCCCGCCCTGTCCGCGCTGCTCGACGGAGGCGACGCATGACCGACACCGCCACCCTGCCCGGCGGCCCGGCCGACGCCACCGGCGACGTCCGCGTCGCCGCCGCGGCCCCCGGTCTGTTGCGCGAGTTCAACGCCGCGGGCCTCGTCGCGGCCACGGACGTGCACGTCGCGACCCGGCTGGGCCGGCTCACGGGCGAGGAGGACGCCACGGTGCTGCTCGCCGTCGCCCTCGCCGTGCGCGCCCTGCGCGGCGGGTCCGTGTGCGTACGCCTCGACGACCCGGACGAGCTGGCGGCGCTCGCGCTGCCCGAGGACGCGGACCGCGCCGACGCCCCCGCCGACGGGACGGCGACCGCGGCTCCCCCGCCGTGGCCGGAGCACGCCGCGTGGGTGCGGGCGATCGAGGCGAGCCCCGCGGTGACCGTCGGCGCGGGAGAGCCCGTGGACCGGCCCGCCCGCTGGGTCGGCGGCCGCCTGTACCTCGACCGCTACTGGCGCGACGAGCTCACCGTGCGGCGGCTGGTCGACGCCCGCCTCCAGGCGCCGCCCCTGGTCTCCGAGGGCGCCGACCGCCTGGACGGCACGCTCGCGCGGCTGTTCCCCGCGGCGGCCGACGTCCGTCAACGCCTCGCTGCCGCGCACGCCGCCGGCCGCCGGCTCACGGTGCTCACGGGCGGGCCGGGCACCGGCAAGACGACCACCGTCGCGCGGCTGCTCGCCGTCCTGCAGGACGTCGACGGGCCCGGCCTCCGCGTCGCGCTCGCCGCGCCGACGGGCAAGGCCGCCGCGCGGCTGCAGGAGGCGGTGCGCGACGTCGTCGGCGCCCTCCCGCCCGAGGACCGCGAGCGCACCGGCCGCCCCGACGCGACCACCGTGCACCGGCTGCTGGGGTACCGCAGCGCCACCCGGTTCCGCCACCACGCGGGCCACCACCTGCCGCACGACGTCGTCGTGGTGGACGAGACGTCGATGGTGCCGCTGTCGCTCATGGCACGGCTGCTCGAGGCGTTGCGCCCCGACGCCCGGCTGGTGCTCGTCGGCGACCCGGACCAGCTCGCGTCCGTCGAGGCCGGCGCCGTGCTGGGCGACCTCGTCGCGCGGCCGCCGGTGGTGACGTCGCTGGCCGAGCACCTCACGACCGCCGCTCCCGTGGACGCCGCCGAGAACCCCTCCGAGCCCCCCTCCGAGGCCGAGCGCGACCGCCTCGCCAACGGCGTCGTGCGGCTCGTGACCGTGCACCGCCAGGGCTCGGACTCGGCGATCCTGCCGCTCGCCGCGGCGATCCGCGAGGGCGACGCCGACGCCGTGCTCGACGTCCTGCGCACGGGCGCCGGCGGAGTCGAGCTGGTCGAGGCCGACACGGAGCGTCTCGACGAGCACGCCGTGGCGGGCCTGCACGACGACGCGGTCGACGCCGGCCGACGGCTCGTGGCCGCCGCGCGGGCGGGCGACGCGGCGGGCGCCCTGGAGGCCCTGTCCGCGCACCGCGTCATGGTCGCGCACCGCCGCGGGCCGGTCGGCGTGGCCCGCTGGGCGGCGCAGGTGGAGGCGTGGGTCGAGGAGGCGACGGCCGACGGCGCGCCGCCCGCCGCCCCCGGGACGCCGTGGGTGGTGGGCCGGCCGCTGCTGGTCACGACCAACGACGCCGACGTGGGCCTCTACAACGGCGACACGGGCGTGCTCGTCGCGGACCGCGACCCGGCACGCACCCAGGACGGCACGGTCGCGGTCGTGGCCGCGTTCGGCGACCCGCGCGACCCGCTGCGCGTGCGCACCCACCGGCTGCCGCCGGTCGAGACCGTGCACGCGATGACCGTGCACCGGGCCCAGGGCAGCCAGTTCCGTCGCGTGTCGCTGGTGCTGCCGCCGCCCACGTCGCCCCTGCTCACCCGCGAGCTGCTGTACACGGCGGTCACGCGCGCACAGGAGTTCGTGCGGGTCGTGGGCACCGCGGACGCCGTGCGCGCCGCCGTCGCCCACCCGGTCCGTCGCGCGAGCGGCCTCCGCGACCCCCTCCCCTGACGTTGTGAGCGGGCGTTTGGCCCCGCCTCGGCCATCAGCGAGGGCC
>NZ_JBHWYY010000055.1:0-8385 GCF_042728595.1 Isoptericola sp. NPDC060185
GACAGGGGTCCGCCCGGCGCCCGTCGTGGTGTCGCTCGCGGCCCGGGCCGCGAGCGAGTCACCGAGCGGAGGTCACAGCTCCGACATGGCCTCCTCGGGCGTGCCCTCGACGGCGGCGGCGGCCCTGTTCCAGCGCGACCACAGCACCTTCTCGCCGAGCTGGCCGGCCATCTTGTGGGCCGTGAGCAGGAAGACGACGACGCCGACGGCGAGCACCGCGACGCCCACCCAGTACGGGGCGGACAGGCCGACCGGGTGCAGCAGGCCGGCGATCACGGGGGCCGGGGCGGCGAAGCCCCAGCGCACGAGGTTGAACGCGCCGGTCGTGACGCGGCGGTCCGGGTCGCCGAGCGCCAGGGACAGGTCGGTGAGGATCGCGTTCGCGATACCCATGAACACGCCCGCGACGACGAGCACGACGATCGACGCCGGCGTCGGGAGGCCGAGGGCCAGCAGCAGCGTCATGACGAGGACGCCCGCGACGGCGATGCCGAGCGTCTGGACGGCCCCGATCGTGTGGGCCAGCTTGTGGCCGACGACGAGGATGCCGAACGCGAGGCCCAGGCCCCACGCGGTGAAGACGAGGCCGAGGGGGATGACGTCGAGGCCGAGGAAGATCGGCGTGTAGCCGAGGATGATGAAGAAGACGAAGTTGTACGTGGCGGTGACGACCGCGAGCGCGAGGAACGCGGGCTTGCGGAACAGCGAGAAGACCTGGCCCACGTGCAGCGGCGCCGGCTTCTCGGCGGGGTCCTTGAGCTTGGTGATCGACATCGCCAGCGCGACGATCATGAACAGGCCGCACGCGAAGAACGGCACGCGCCAGCTGATGCTGCCGAGCAGGCCGCCGATGAGGGGGCCGACGGCGAACCCGAGGCCCACGCAGGTCTCGAAGATGCCGACCACCCACTCGCGGTCGTTGGCGAGCGAGACGAGCAGCACCATCGCGGTGGCGAAGAACATCGCGTTGCCGAGGCCCCACAGGCCGCGCAGCGCGGCGAGCTGACCGATGGAGGTGCTCAGGGCGGCGAGGATCGCGGCGATCGCGACGAGGGTGACGCCCGCGCCGAGGATCTTCTTGTACCCGAACTTCCCGGTGGCGAGCACGGCCGGGATCATGCCGAGGGCCATGACGGCGATGTACGCCGTGAACAGCAGCTCGATCTGCCACGTGGTGGCGCCGATGGCCTCCCCGATGACCGGGAGGATCGGGTCGACGACCGCGATGCCGGCGATCGCGAAGAACGCGGTCAGCGCGGTCGCGTAGATCGCGGTCTTGTTCGGTTCGTTGCGTGTGCCTGCCACGGACTCCTCGCTCCTGCCCCACGGGTGCCCCGCGGGCCTCGTCTCCTGGTGCGGCGCCGTCCCGGGCGCCGGTGGCGCCTCCGGGGCGCCAAGATGCCTGCATCATGCAGGTATTTACCTGTAGGGTACACCTATGACTGCTTCCCTGGGAAACAGCTCGACGGACGAGCGCCCCGACGCCGGCCCTGACGCCCCCGCCCCGGAGGTGATCGCGCGCGTGGAGCTCGGCCTCGCCCACCTGCTGCGCCGGGCCGAGCGGACCACCGCCGCCACGACCGCCCGCACCGGCGGGCACGACCTCGACCGCTCCGGCTACCTGCTGCTGCACGCCCTGCGCGACGGCGGCCCGCAGCACGTGCGCGCCCTGGCCGACCGGCTCGGCATCGACGCCTCGACCGTCACCCGCCAGGTCGTCGCGCTCGAACGCGCCGGGCACGTGGTGCGCAGCCGGGACACCGAGGACCGCCGCGCCGTCGTCGTCACCGCGACCCCCAGCGGGCGTCGCGCCCTCGACGCGCAGCGCCGCCGACGCGCCATCACCTACACGACCGTCCTCGAGGACTGGCCGGCCGACGACCGCGCCCTCCTCGCCGACCTCGTCGAGCGCCTCAACGCCGACCTCGACGCCTACAAGCGGGACACACCCCCGGCCTGACCTCCGACGTCCGTCGCCCTGGGCAATAGATGTCCCGGGCGTGCCCCGGGTCGCTCCCGGTGTGCTGGGACCAACGATGCCCGGGGCGACGTCGCCCCGGGCGGCCCGACACCGCCGAAGCCCTCGAGGGAGACCGCCGTGGCACCGCACACCGATCCCGGCACCATCGGCCCCGGCGCGGAGCCGCGCCCGGGCGTCACACCCGGCCGGCCGCGCCCGCGCCGCCTCGTCGCCGCCCTGCTGGCGGCGGCCCTCGCACTCGTCCTCCCGGTCGCGCTCCCCGACGACGACGCGACGTCCGCCCCCCGGTTCGACGTGCAGTGCGACGAGCTCATCGACAACGTCGAGGAGATCGCCGACCTGGTGGACCTGCCGACCGGCACCGTCGAGGACATCGACCCCTACGAGTACGAGAACCCGGCCTCGCACCTGAGCGACGAGAAGGAGCCGACGAAGGCGGAGCTCGCGAAGCTCACCGGGAGCTACAAGAAGTTCGACGTCGGGTCGAAGGACCGCATGCTCCGGCGCTGGAAGGTCTACAAGGGCAAGTACACCTGGGAGCAGTGGCGGAACACGTACATCCCGAACCAGGCCAACGACGCGCGCGGCGACGCGTTCCACGGCAACGCCGCGCGACGGCTCAAGCTCGGCGGGTCCGGGTGGATGTGCGAGGACACCAAGCTCGCCACGGAGGAGAAGCTCGGCTCGAAGCGGCGGTACGACTCGGTGAGCCGCAAGCACGGGATCGCGTACGAGGTGAAGTCCGGCAGCTCCGCGCTCAAGGAGAGCCAGCTGAAGGCGGACCAGAAGCTGCAGGCAAGGATGGCCAACGGCCGGAACTGGCGCGTTGTGTACGTCTTCAGCAAGGAGCCGACCGCGGCGCAGCGCGAGCTGATGACCAAGTACGGCGTGAAGCACGTGGTGCTGCGCGCCTCGCCGAAGGAGATCAACCCGCCGGCCTCCTCGAGCGCCGCGATGGACGCCCCGTGCGCGGCTACCAAGCCCGCGGCGCGGGTGTCGACCCTGGCCGCCTCGTCCTGCCCCCGGCGCTCGACGGTCGGCCCGGCGAAGGACCTCGCCCAGCGCTCCGGACGCACCCCGGCCCTCGCCCGGGAGGGCCAGCGGCTCCAGACCTCGTTCGGCGCGGACGGACGTCGCCAGGGCTTCATGCCGCCGCGGCCCGGCGGGATCGACTGGACGTCGCTGGAGCTCAAGTACGTCACCGACGACCCGAAGGCCGGCGACTACGGGTACGCGTTCTCGGCGGACGAGCTGCCGGAGGACGCAGTGGAGCCGGGCTGGGGCGGCGAGGCGTCGCTGGACCTGTCCTCCGACGCGCTCATGACCTGGCTCGCGCTGGACCCCAGCCAGTTCTGGGTCAACCTCAACCCCGACACCCCGGAGACCATCGTCGACCAGCAGTTCGGCACGACCGACGCGGGGCGGGTGCTCCTCGAGGCCGACCTCGAGATGAAGAAGTCGCTGACCGGCCTCTCGGACCCGGCGACGCCGCTCGGGAAGAAGCACTGGGACTCTCTCGAGCGCAGCCCCGACGGGACGATCTGCTACGACTGGACGCGGTTCTGGATCGAGCCGCAGCCGGCGAAGGTCCGCGTCGACGGCGACCAGCTCTTCATCCTCGACGCCCCGCTGCAGGTGCAGATCGAGCCCATGGACATCGACTGGTTCCCGCCCGGCCAGGAGCCGTGCACCGCGACCGCCCCGGAAGACATGGTCGAGCGCAACACGCAGCGCGTCGTCGACGACTTCGAGCAGCCGCTCGAGGACTACGTCAACGCCGCCCCCGAGTTCGCGGACCTCCGGCGGGTCTACACCGCCCGCGTGGCCGCGGAGTGGATCAAGGACCGGGACGCGAAGCGCCCCGGCGCTTTCCACGACGTCATCGGCTCCGGCGACGTCTCCGCCTGGCCCGCGCGCACCGACTACGACCCGCAGGACGTCTTCGACGAGCTCATGGAGCTGTTGCAGACGGTGCAGTACCGCTACGAGTACGAGCACGGCAGCCTGGAGTACTACGTCGAGGTGATGGGCGGCATCGAGCTCCCCGACGCCCCGCGCGACCAGACGTCGAAGGAGGAGTTCGAACGCGACCACCCGCGGCTGGAGCGCACGGTGCGAGGGGCTCGGTACGACGTCACGAACGAGCCGCCCGTCGTCGGTGCACGGGACGACGTGACGACCCTGGACGACGCCACCAGCACGGCGTGGCTCGGCGGTGGCACCGTCGAGGAGGCGGCTCGGCCCGACCCGACCGACCCGCCCGAGGAACCCGACCCGACCGACCCGCCCGAGACACCGGCCCCCACGAACCCGCCCGGGAAGCCGGCGCCGAACGACCAGCCCGGCGGCGGGGACTCCGGCGGGGGCTCCGGGCGCGCCGACCCCGGTCAGGACCTCCCCGATCCGCCGCAGGCCGACCCGCCCCAGGGCGAGCAGGCCCCGCACCCCGGCGAGCTCGCCGCCACGGGCTTCGCCCAGGGCTGGCTGGTGCCGGCCGCGATCGTCCTCGTGCTCGCGGGGATCACCCTGGTGGGCGTCCGCCGGGGCTGGTTCTCCCGGCCCTGACCGGCCGCCCGGGAGCGCGTCTGCCGTGAGCAGATGCGCTCCCGGCAGAGAACCCTCCCGCGCCGACGGGGGCAGGGAGACGGTGGGGCCATGAGCACACCAGTCATGAGCACACCGTCCCCGCCCCCGCCCGCCTTCGACGACCAGCTCACCGCGCGGCTGCTGCACCAGCGCATCGTGGTGATCGGCACGGAGATCGACGACGCCGTCGCGAACCGCGTCTGCGCGCAGCTCCTGCTCCTGTCGGCCGAGGACCCGCGGTCCGACGTCGCGCTGTACGTCAACTCCCCCGGCGGCTCCGTCACCGCGGGGCTCGGCATCTACGACACCATGCGGCTGCTGCCCAACGACGTCGTGACGGTCGGCTTCGGCTTCGCCGCCAGCATGGGCCAGTTCCTGCTCACCACCGGCACCAAGGGCAAGCGGTACGTGCTGCCGCACACGCGGGTGATGATGCACCAGCCGTCGGCCGGCATCGGCGGCACCGCCGTCGACATCGAGATCCAGGCGCAGAACCTCGAGCACACCAAGCGCGTGATGCACGAGCTGACCGCGCAGCACTCGGGCCGCACCGTGGAGCAGATCGCCACGGACAGCGACCGCGACCGCTGGTTCACCGCCGCCGAGGCGGTGGAGTACGGCCTGGCCGACCGCATCGTCGAGCACGTCGACGACGTGCGGCCCACGGCCGCCGGCCGGAAGGCGGGCCTGTGATGAGCAGCTACACGATCCCGAACGTCATCGAGCGCACGCCGCTCGGCGAGCGCTACTCCGACGTCTTCAGCCGCCTGCTGCGCGACCGCATCATCTTCCTCGGCACGGAGGTCGACGACGGCGTCGCGAACGTCGTGATGGCGCAGCTGCTGCACCTGGAGTCCGAGGCGCCCGACCAAGAGATCGGGCTGTACATCAACTCCCCCGGCGGCTCCGCCACGGCCATGACCGCGATCTACGACACGATGCAGTACGTGCGCTGCGACGTCGCCACCACCTGCATGGGCCAGGCGGCGTCCGCGGCGGCGGTGCTGCTCGCGGCCGGCACGCCCGGCAAGCGCACGGTGCTGGAGCACGCCCGGGTGCTGCTGCACCAGCCGTCCACCCAGGGGCAGGGCACCGTCTCCGACCTCGCCATCCAGGCCCGCGAGGTGCTGCGCCTGCGCGCCGAGACCGAGCAGCTCCTGGCCCGGCACACCGGGCAGACCGTGGAGCGGCTGCGCACCGACACCGACCGCGACCTCATCCTGTCCGCGCACGACGCCGTCGAGTACGGCGTCGCGGACGCCGTCGTCACCTCCCGCAAGGTGGCGGCGCGCACCGCGGCCTAGCGACGGGCGGCCGCGTCGCGACGTCACACCGTCGACGTCACGACGCGGCCGGTCGTCCCCCGAAGCTCCAGTCGTGGACCTCGACGTCCGCGTAGTCGTCCGCGACCAGCACCCGGCGGGCGTCGGCGGGCCCGGCCGCCTCGACCAGCGCGGCCGCGCCGAGGACGGCGGCGCCGTCGTCGGAGAGGAGGTGCCCCGCCGCGACGACGCCGACCCGCGCCCCGGCCGTGACGAGCGGCTCGCCGCTCCCCCGCCACCCGAGCCCGAGGACCAGGAACCGTGGGCCACCCTCCGGCCCGCCGGGGTAGTCCCACATCGTGCGCCCGAGAAGGCCGCGCCACCGGCGCAGCAGCACGTCGCGGTACGCGCCGACCTGGTAGTTGGGCTCGTCGAACGCGAACGCCCGGGCCGCCTCGGGCCCGGGCAGGTCGAGGACGTGCACGCTGCCGGTCAGCGTCTCGCCGTCGTCCGTCGTCGTCGGGCCGCGCGCGATCATCCCGTCCGCGAACCGGTCCATGTACGCCAGGTGCTCCTCGTTGAGCGCCTCGCGCAGGGCGCGCGAGCCGGCACGGTCACGGTGGTAGCAGAAGAACTCCATGCCGCCAGACGGTAGCGGCACGCGCCCACCGGCCCCGGCGACGGGGCGTCACCTCCGCCGGCCGTCCTGGAACGACCGCCCGGACGACGTGCGGCGACCTCGGGCTCACGCGGCGAGCGCGACGACGTCCGACGTCGTCGAACGCACGGCAGTCGAGCGCACGGCCGCCGAGCGCACGTGCCGGGAGGACGACGGGGAACGGTCGCGCAGGGACGTGAGCACCCGCACGCGCTGCTGCTGCTCGGCACTGGCGGCCAGGGCGTCGTGCGCCTGGGCCACGAGGTCGACGAGGCGGATGCCGAGGGCGGCGCACACCGCGGCGAGCACCTCCGACGACGCCTCCTTGCGGCCGCGCTCCACCTCGGACAGGTACGCGGTGGACATGCGCGCCGCGCCGGCCACCTCCTGCAGGGTGCGGCCCTGGCGCAGCCGGGCGCGGCGCAGGATGCCGCCGACCAGGTGGCGCAGCAGGGGCTCGCGCACGTGCTCCACCTCGGTCGCCCGTCCGCCGATCGCGCCGACCCGCGTGTCCGCCGTCATGCGCTCGACGCTACCCGCGCCCGACAGCCGACGGCTCCGCGAGCGGCTCGTGGGGCGCTCGTTCTGCTGACGGCAGAAGGCGGCGCGCGGCCCGGCTGCTGCCATACAGCACCCCGCCGACGACGAACGCGGCGCCCACGCCCTCGAGCGGGGTCACCCGTTCGCCGAGCAGCACCCAGGCCGCGGACATGCCGACCACGGGCACGAGCATGGAGAACGGCGCGACCACGCCCGCGGGGTGGCGGGCCATCAGCCAGGTCCACACGCCGGAGCCGAGCACCGTCGCGACCAGCACCGTGTAGAGCAGGCCGACGACGGCGCCCACCGCCCCCGGGTCGTCCCATGACGTGAGCGACCGGGAGATCTCGCCGGGGCCCTCGACCAGCAGCGACAGGGCGAGCATCGGCAGCGGCGGCACCACCGACATCCACAGGGTGAGGCGCAGCGGGCTCTGCGGCTTCGCCTGCCGGTTGCAGATGTTGCCGATCGCCCAGCCGAACGCGCCGGCGAGCGTGAGCAGGAAGGGCACGACCGTCGCGCTCGCGGCCTGCTGCCACGCGACGAGCGTGAGGCCGCCGACGGCCACGAGGATGCCGAGCACCTGCCGGCCGCTGACCCGCTCGCGCAGGAACGTGGCGCCGAGCAGCACGGTGAACGGGCCGGACATCTGCAGCACGAGCGACGCGAGGCCGGCGGGCATCCCGGCCGCCATGCCCCAGTACAGGAAGAGGAACTGCAGCGCGCCGAACCCGAGCCCGTACCCGACCACCCACCGCACCGGGACGTCCGGCCACGGCACCAGGAACACGGTGGGCAGGGCGATGAGCGCGAAGCGCAGCGCGACGAGGAACATCGGCGGGAAGTGCTGCAGCGACGCGTCGATGGCGATGAAGTTGAGGCCCCACATCAGGGCGACGAGGACGGCGAGCAGCCGGTGGCGGGCGGGCATGCGCCCACCCTCACCCGCCGTGACGTTGAAGGACAAGCGAAAGTTGCTTCACCTTGTCTGTAGTCTGCCTTCATGGACGTCCGGCACCTGGCGCTGCTCCGCGAGCTCGCCGACCGCGGCAGCGTCACCGCCGTGGCCCAGGCCACCCACCGCACGCCGTCCGCCGTGTCCCAGCAGCTGCGCACCACCCAGCGGGAGCTGCGCACCCCGCTCGTCGAGCCCTCCGGCCGGGGCCTGCGCCTCACCGAGGCCGGCCGCCTGCTGGCCGAGGGCGGCGCGTCCGTCGCCGCCGCCGTCGCGCAGGTGCAGGCCCGCTGGGACGAGTTCCAGGGCGAGCCGTCGGGCACCGTCAGCGTGGCGGCGGGGGGCCCCGCCCCCCCCGTGCGGCTCCCCCCCCGCAAGGGCCGCCCCCCGCGGCCCGCCCACA
>NZ_JBHWYY010000055.1:8395-26034 GCF_042728595.1 Isoptericola sp. NPDC060185
CCGCGGCCGCCGGCGTGGCCCTGGTCCTGGCCGGTGGGCACTTTTCCCTGGGCGCGCGGGGGGCCCCCGTCGGGGGGGGGGCGGTGCCCCGCCCCGCCACGTTCCTGCTCCCCCGCGTCATGGCCGACCTCGAGGGCACGGCCATCACCCTGCGCTGCGCCGACGTCGACATCGCCGAGGCCGAGTACGGCCCGCTCACCGCCGACCACGACGTCGTCGTCGCGCACTCGCTGACCAGCGTGCGGCCCGCCGGGGCCGAAGGGCTCACCGTGGTGCCGCTCGCACGCGAGCCGCTCGACGTCGCGATGGCCGCCGACCACCCGCTCGCGCGGCTGCCGCGCGTGCGCCCGCACGACCTCGTCGACGCCGACTGGATCGGCGTGCCGCTGGGTTATCCCTTCGACACCGTGCGCCTCGCCGTCGAGCAGACCACCGGCGCCGAGCTGCGCGTCACGCAGCGGCTGCGCGACAACCGCCTCATCGAGGCGCTCGTCGCCTCCAGCCACCAGGTCGCCGTCCTTCCGCGCTTCACCACGCCCACCGGCGACCGCCTCGTGCTGCGCGAGCTGGCCGACGTCGCCATCGCGCGGCACGTCTCCGCCGTCCTGCGCCCCGACCGCGCCGAGCGCCTCGCCGTGCGCCGCGTCGTCGACGCGTTCCGGCGCGCAGGCGCCGGCGTCGAGGCCGAGATGACCGACAGCGCCGGCGCCTGACGACGTCGAAGGTGCCCCCGCCCGGGTTCGAACCGGGACTTTGCCGGGTTTAAGCCGGCCGCCTCTGCCAGTTGGGCTACGGGGGCGAGAACGAGAACGGGCGCCCGGCCGACCCGCAGAGGTCGGCCCGACGCCCGTTCACCGTACCGGGGAAGGTCAGCCCTTCTCGGCGCGCGCGGCCGACGACTCGGCCTTCTGCTCCACCTTCTGGCCCGGCTGCTTCGGCGGCACCGACGCCTTGCGGAACTCGTCGCGCGGGTCGTGCAGCGAGCCGAGGGACACGATCTCGCGGCCCATGAGGAACTGGCCGATCCAGCCGATGAGGATGCGGATCTTGCGGTTGCCGGTCGGCATCGCCATGACGTGGTAGCCGCGGTGCGCGAGCCACGCGAGCGGGCCGCGCAGCTTGAGGAAGCCGAACAGCTCCGCGACGCCCTTGTAGAGGCCGAGCGAGGCGACGACGCCGACGCTCTTGTGCGCGTAGTCCTCGGGCTGCTCGCCCTTGAGGAGGGCGACCATGTTGTCGGCGAGCTTCGTGGCCTCGCGGATCGCGTGCTGCGCGTTCGGCGGGCAGAACTGGCCGGGGTTCAGCACGTCCGGCACGGCGGCGCAGTCGCCCGCGGCCCACGCGTCGGGGACGACCTCGCCGTCCTCGGTCGCGACCTGCAGCGTCGGCTTGACGATGACGCGGCCCAGCTTGTCGAACGGGAGGTCCGAGTCCTCCTTGATGACCGGGTTCGACTTGACGCCCGCGGTCCACACGATGGTCTCGGTGTCGAACTCGACGCCCGTCGAGGTGACGACGTGACCGTCGACGCACGACGACAGGAACGTGCTGAGGTGGAACTCGATGCCGCGCTTCTTCATCTCGTCGAGCGCCCACAGGCCCATGGGCTCGGAGACCTCGGGGAGGATGCGGTTCGAGCCCTCGATCATGACGAAGCGCAGGTCCTCGACGTCGATCGTCGGGTAGTTGCGGGTGGCGTAGCGCGCCATGTCCTCGATCTCGGCGAGAGCCTCGATGCCCGCGAAGCCGCCGCCGACGAACGTGAACGTGAGCATGCGCTTGCGCGCCTCCGCGTCCCACGTGGAGGACGCGACGTCCATGCGGTTGAGCACGTGGTTGCGGACCGCGATGGCCTCCTCCACGTTCTTGAAGCCGATCGCGTTCTCCGCGAGGCCCGGGATGGGCAGCGTGCGGGAGACGGAGCCGAGGCCGACGACGACCTGGTCGTAGGAGACCTCGTAGTCCGGCCCCTCCTCGGGGTGGATCGTGATCTTGTGGTCGGCGTGGTCGATGCGGGTGACCTTGCCCTGCAGCACGTCGATGCCCTTGAGCGCCTTGCGGTGCGGGGCGACGACGTCGCGGGCGTCGATCGAGCCGGCGCCGGCCTCGGGCAGGAACGGTGCGTACGTCATGTACGGGCGCGGGTCGACGACGACGATCGCCGCGTCCTTCTTGCCGAGCTTGCGGCGCAGACGACGCGCCGCGTAGAGGCCGACGGAACCACCGCCGAGGACGACGATGCGGGGAACCTTGCGGGGCCGCGGCGCCGCTGCGGGCGCGTCCTGGACATGGGTGTCCGACGACAGAACGTTCTGAGGCATGAACACCATTCTACGACCGCCCCGGGGCCCCGCAGTCGGGCCGTCCACGGTGCGACACCGCACCGGTGACGGCGGGGCGACGACCGCGCCACCCCGCCGCACCGTCGCAGGTCAGCGCCCTGCAGCCACCGCCGTCGACGTCCGGACGTCCGTCGCCGCCCCGGCGGACGACGACTCCCGGCCGCCCTTCGCCGCCCCGTCGCGCTCGGACGTCGCTCCGCCGCCCGTCGAGGGCGTCGTCGCGGTCCCGTCCGCGCCCTCGTCGGCGTCGCCGCCGCCCGGGTCGCCCTCGGACGCGTCCTCCCTCGCGCCCGCCCCCTCGAGAGACGTGGGCGCCTTGAGGAACGGCCACGGCATCGCCTCGGGCTGGGTCCCGACCGGGGGCTGCACCTCGGAGCCGTCGTCCGACCACTCCATCCCCGCCTCGGGCAGGGCGCGCAGCGGGTAGACGTTCCACCGCGAGCGCCCGTCGTCGGCCGTGGCGGGGCGGAAGAACCAGGTGCCCTCGACGTCGGGGACGGACCACGCCTGCTGCGCGCCGTCGTCGGTCATGGTGCGCACGGGACGACCCCGGTCGTCGAAGAGCTGCACGTCCTTGATCGGGTCGCCGTGCGCGTCGTAGGCGAACAGGTTCGACACCTGCATGCCGTCCACCCACACGCCGTCGTCACCGGAGTACCCGCCGTACCCGACGCTCGACGCGTCGTTCTGGGCGGCCGCGTAGCCGGCGTCGTACGAGCCGCCCCCGCCCGTCGACCCGTGCACCGACCCGTCGTACGTCGCGCTGGCCACGGCCGGCACGGCGAGCACCGCGACGACCGACGCCGCGACGGTGGTCCGGGCCCGCCAGCCGACGGGGAGCCAGTGCCCGCGGGACCACTGCACGCTCACCAGGGCGGCGAGGCTCATGGCCATCAGCTCGCCCACGCCCCCGGGCACGAGGGACGGCCGGCCGTCCGTGAACCACGCGACCAGCACCGCACCGACGAGCCATCCGCGCGCCACCCACCACGCGGGGCGCAGCTCGCGCCCGAGCACGCGGAGGCGGTCCCACTGCGGCGTGCTGGTGACGGGGTGCCACGCGCGGCGCCAGCGGTCGGCGACGAGCGCCCGCCGGGCGGCGAAGGACCGCTTCCCGGACCGGCCCGGGGCGTCAGGCAGCGCGAGGGGCAGACCGGCGGCGGTGCGCAGCTCGGCGGCATAGGCCGCCGCCGCGCCGAAGTGGGCGGCGAGGTCGAGCGCGACGTCGTCCGCCGCGTCGGGACGGCCCGGCACGCCGTCGAGCGGGGCGGACGCGTCGGTGTACGCCTCGGCGAGGTCCGCCTCCAGCCCGTCCGTCAGCTCGTCGACGACCTCCGGGCCGAGGTCGGCGAGCTGCAGCCGGACCGCCTGCGCGTAGCCGCGGGCGTGCGCGTCGAGCACGGTGCCGAGCGCGGGGCGGGCGGCGTCGCCGGCCCCGGTGGTGTCGTCGATGATCATCAGGCTGCCTCGTCCCTGTTCCCGAGGAGGCCGCCGACGGTGCCGGCGAACTCCTGCCACTCCTTGCGCTGGATGGCGAGCACCTGCCGCCCGTGGGCGGTGATGCCGTAGTACTTGCGGTGCGGGCCTGACTCCGACGGCACGACGTAGCTGGTCAGCGCCCCCGCGGCGTACAGCCGCCGGAGCGTGCCGTAGACCGACGCGTCGCCCACGTCGTCGAGCCCCCGGGCGCGCAGGCGCCGCACCACGTCGTACCCGTATCCGTCCTCGTCCTCGACGACGGCGAGGACCGCCGCGTCGAGGACCCCCTTGAGCAGCTGCGTCGTGTCCATCGACCTTCTCCTCCCGACTGCTTCGCGACAGACACTAGTGCGCGATGCGCAGTAGTGGAAGGGGGCCGCGCCGCCGTGTCGCGAAGGAGGCCCGCCCGCCGACCAGGCAGTGGGTGCCGGTATGAGCGCGTCCGGGCGCGCATACCGGGAGCAACCGCCTGGTCGACGGGCGGGGTGGGTCTGCCGGACGGTCAGGCGAGAGACAGTGCGATGCCGTCGAGGATGTCGCTCTCGCTGGTCACGACGTCGGCCAGCGTGCCACCCGCGGCAGCGACGTCGTCGCGCACGCGGCGCACGACCTCCGACCACACCAGCGCGCCGGCGCCGATGACGTCCGCGCGGCCGGGGTGCATGAAGCCGAGCGCGAGGCGCTCGGCGCGGGTGCGGTGCAGCAGGTCGTCGCAGGCGGCGAGCACCCGGTCGACGCCGAGGACCGCGCCGTGCACGGCCTCACGCCGGTACTCCGGCAGCCCGAGGGCGTGCGCCGTGACCGAGGTGACCGAGCCGGCGAGGCCGACGAGCGTGGTGGTGCGGCCGAACGGGACGGTCCGCGCGGCCTCGTCCAGCGCGGTGCGCACGTCGGCGCGGGCGGCGTCCACCTCGGCCGCGGTGGGCGGGTCGGAGTGCAGGTGCCGTTCGGTCATGCGCACCGAGCCGACGTCGAGCGACAGCGCCGCCTCCGGCGTCGTCGTGCCGAGCACCAGCTCGGTGGAGCCGCCGCCGAGGTCCACCACGAGGTACGGGCCGGGGTGGTCCCCAGACACGCCCGCGGTCGCGCCGCGGAACGACAGCTCCGCCTCCTCGCGGCCCGACGCCACCTCCGGGTCGACGCCGAGCGCCGCGCGCACGCCGTCGAAGAACTCCTGCCGGTTGCGCGCGTCGCGCGTGGCCGACGTCGCGACGAAGCGGACCCGCGTGGCGCCCGCGTCCGCGATCACCGCGGCGTAGTCGCGCGACGCCTCGAGCGTGCGCGCCAGCGCCTCGGGGGCGAGCTCGCCGGTACGGTCCACGCCCTGTCCCAGGCGCACGATGCGCAGCTGCCGGTCGACCTCGGTCAGCGTGCCGTCGGGGGCGACGTCGGCGACGAGGAGGCGGATCGAGTTGGTGCCGCAGTCGATGGCGGCGACCCGGGTGGTCGTGGAGCGTTCGGTCACGGGCGACACCTTCTCATTCACCACCGACGCCGCGCCTGCCGTGCGCGGCCCGTGTGACGAAGGCCGTCAGCAGGAGCAGCGGTCCGGGCGCCACTGGTCGCGGACCAGGGCGAGGGCCTCGTCGCCGAGCGGGTTGACGCCCGGCCCGGCGGCCAGGGCGTGACCCATGAGCACGTGGATGCACTTGACGCGCGTGGGCATGCCGCCCGCCGAGATGCCCTCGATCTCCTCGACCTGGCCGAGCTCCGCGCGCTGCGCGAGGTAGTGCTCGTGCGCGCGCCGGTACGCGGCGGCGAGCTCCCCGTCCTCGCCGAGGCGCTCGGTCATCTCCTTCATCACGCCGTCCGCCTCGAGCCGCGACGCGGCGGCGACCGCGCCCGGGTGCGTGAGGTAGTAGGTCGTGGGGAACGGCGTGCCGTCGGGCAGGCGCGGCGCGGTGCGCACCACCAGCGGGCGCCCGCACACGCACCGCGCGGCGATGCCGACGACGCCGCGCGGCGTGCGCCCGAGCTGCTCGGCGAGCACCTCGAGGTCACGGTCGGTCACGGCGGTCGGGTCGACGGGCGCGGCGTCGGGCGTCTGGTCGGTCACAGGAGATCCTCGGGGCGTTCGCGGGCGGGGCAGCCCTCATTCTCCCCCGGCCCCGGGGATGCGGCGGCGCCGGGCGCTCACCACTCCGCGACCGAGCCGTCGGCGTGCCGCCACACGGGGTTGCGCCACCGGTGCCCGACGGCGGCCCGCTCACGCACGTAGTCCTCGTCCACCTCGATGCCGAGGCCGGGGCCGCGCGGGATCTCGACCGTCCCGTCGGCGTACGCGAAGACGGACGGGTCGACGACGTAGTCGAGCAGGTCGTTGCCGGTGTTGTAGTGGATGCCGAGGCTCTGCTCCTGGATGACCGCGTTGTACGCGACGGCGTCGAGCTGCAGGCAGGCGGCGAGCGCGATCGGCCCGAGCGGGCAGTGCGGGGCGACGGCGATGTCGTACGCCTCCGCCATCGCGGCGATCTTGCGGACCTCGGTGATGCCGCCGGCATGCGACAGGTCGGGCTGGATCACGTCGACGACGCCCGAGGTGATGACGTCCCTGAAGTCCCAGCGCGAGAAGAGCCGCTCCCCCAGCGCGATCGGCGTGGTCGACGCGCGCAGCACGTCCGCGATGCCGTCGACGTGCTCCGAGAGGACCGGCTCCTCGACGAACATCAGGTGGTAGGGCGCGAGCGCGTCGAGCAGCACGCGCGCCATCGGGCGGTGCACGCGGCCGTGGAAGTCGACGCCGATGCCGACGTCGGGCCCGACGGCCTCGCGCACGGCGGCGACGTTGGCGACGACCTTCTCCACCTTGTCCCGCGTGTCGAGGTACTGCAGCTCTTCCGGCCCGTTCATCTTCACGGCGGAGAAGCCGCGCCCGACCGCCTCCCGCGCGGCCTCGGCGGTCTCGGCCGGGCGGTCCCCGCCGATCCACGAGTACACCGTGATGCGGTCGCGCACGCGCCCGCCCAGCAGCTCGTGGACGGGGGCGTCGTGCGCCCTGCCGGTGATGTCCCACAGGGCCTGGTCGATGCCCGCGAGCGCGCTCATGTGGATGCCGCCGCCGCGGTAGAAGCCGCCCCGGTACAGCACGGTCCAGTGCTCCTCGACGCGGCGCGGGTCCTTGCCGACCAGGTAGTCGGCCAGCTCCTCGACGGCGGCCGCGACCGTGGCCGCGCGGCCCTCGAGCACGGGCTCGCCCCAGCCGACGATCCCCGCGTCCGTCTCGATCCTGACGAACAGCCAGCGGGGCGGGACGGCATACGTCGTCACCGAGGTGATCTTCACGGGTTCCTCCAGGTGTGCACGAGCGCGGCGGCCCGCGCTCCGACCTCGGCCGCGGCGTCGCCCGGCCGGTACAGGGACGTGCCGACGCCCGCGCCGTCCGCGCCGGCGCGGACCCACGCGGCCAGCGTCGTCAGGTCGACGCCCCCGACCGGCACGAGGCGCGTGCCCACGGGCAGCACGCTCGCCCACGCGCGCATCCCGGCGACCCCGACCGCGGCGGCCGGGAAGACCTTCACCGCCGTGGCGCCGGCGTCCAGCGCGGCGAACGCCTCGGTGGGCGTCGCCGCCCCCGGATAGCTCTCCAGGCCGAGCCGGACGGTCTCGGCGACGACGTCGGGCCGAGTGTTCGGGGACACGACCAGGGAGGCGCCGGCGTCGGCGGCGCGCCGCACGTCGTCGGGCGTGAGGACGGTCCCCGCGCCCACCCGGGCGTCGGGGCCGGCCGCGGCGCGCACGCGCCGCACCGACTCCAGCGGGTCCGGCGAGTTGAGCGGCACCTCGACGGCGTCGAAGCCCGCCTCGAGGACGGCGACGGCGACCTCGACCGCCTCCGCAGGCGTCACCCCGCGCAGGATGGCGACGAGCCCGGTGGCGGGCGGGGTCATGGGCGGGCCTCCGTGGTCGGGGTCGTCGGGGCGGGCGTCCTCGTGGGCGTGGAGTCGGGGGGTGTCGTGGGCGCGGCGACGAGGCCGGCGCCCGCGGCCACGCGCCACAGGCCGCCCCGGGCGAGGTCGTCGCCCAGCGGGCGGGCGGCCGCGCCGTGCCGGGCGAGCGCGCGCCCGTACCGCGCGGCGAGGGGGCCAGCGCCGCCGACCGCGACCTCGGCGGCGGGGGCGGTGCGCAACGCGTGCCGCACCTCCGACCCCACCAGCAGGCCCGAGACGTAGTCGGCCACGTCGCCGGGGGCGAGGCGGCCCGCCTGGGCCAGCGTGCGCGCGGTGAACAGCAGCGTCAGCAGGCCCCGGTCGTCGCCCTGCCCGGCCTCGGCGTCGAGCCCGCGGTCGAAGGCGCGCGACGGCTCCGGTGCCGGGCCGCCGTCGGCCAGCCGGGCGAGGACGCTGTCGCGCAGCAGGAGGGCGAACACCTCCCCCGTCATCGCGGTGGAGAAGCCGGCGACGCGGCTGCCGTCCAGCCGCACCCACTTCGCGTGCGTGCCGGGCAGCACCACCTGCGCGGGAAGGCCGGCCGGCGCGGGGCCGTCCGCGCCGTCGGATGCCGCCACGAGCGCGCCCAGGAGCTGCACCTCCTCGCCGCGCAGCACGTCCGGGCCAGGTTCGCGCAGACCCGACGCACCCCGGCCCGGCACGCGCAGCCCCGGCACCAGGTGCACGACGCCGCCCGCCGCGGGCGCGTCGACGGGTGCGGCCGTGAGGTGGTGCGCCAGCCGGTCGAGGCCGACGGGCACGTCGAGGTACCCGGCGTCGGCCCAGCCGTGGTCGCTGCCCGCCATGCCCGCCACCACCACCGGCAGGCCGGGGCGGTGGGCGAGCCAGCCCCCGCACCGCGCGACGAAGGTGCCCGTGAACGCGGCGGAGCGGCCGGCGGCCGTGGCCGCGCCCGCGGAGGTGCGCAGGGAGCCGTCGTCCGAGCGGACCTCGTCGAGCACACCGCCGGCGTCGTCCAGGAGCCATGCGCGGAACGTCGACGTACCCCAGTCGACGGCGACCAGCGCGGCGTCGCGGTGGGGGTCGGGTGCGGGCATGGCCGGGACGCTAGGCCCGTCGTCGCGACGCCGGGGAGAGTTCCCGATAATCGGGATAACCTCGCCCGATGGCGACGCGACCCGCGACCCCGCGACCGGCAACCGCACGACCGGCAACCGCACGACCGGCAACCGCGGACCCGGTGCTCGCCCCGGCGGGCACGCAGACCCTGGCGCGCGGGCTCGCCGTCGTCGACGCCGTCGCCCGCGGGCACGACCGGCTGCGCGACGTCGTGGAGGCGACCGGCGTCGGGCGCAGCACCACCCACCGGCTGCTGCAGCTGCTGGTCGCCGCCGGGTACCTGCGGCGACTCGAGGACCGGTACGCGCTGGGCCCCGCCCTCATCGAGCTGGGCTACCAGGCGCTGCAGGAGAACCCCGTCGCCGAGGTCGCCGCCGCACCCCTGCGCGCGCTGCACGCGCGGGTGTCCGACACCGTGCACCTCGCGATCGAGGACCGCGGGCAGGTGCTCTACCTCGACAAGATCCCCGGCACCCGCGGCGAGCCGACCCGCTCGCGGACCGGCCACCGCATGCCCCTGACCCGCACCGGGATCGGCAAGGCCCTGCTGCTCGACCGGCCCGACCGCTGGCGCGACCAGTTCCTCGCCGAACGCCGGGCGGGCGCCGACGGCGACGGCGTCGGCGAACAGGAGGCGGAGGTGCTCACCGCCGACCAGTTCGTCGCCGTCATGACCGAGTCCGCCCGGCGGGGCGTCGCGCTCGACCTGGAGGAGAACGAGCCCGGCGTGCTGTGCGTCGCCGCCCCCGTGCGGGAGGCGGGCGGCGCCATCGTGGCCGCGATCAGCGTCTCCGCGCGGCGTCCGGCCATGCCGCCGGCGCGGGTCGAGGCGCTCGCGCCCGTGGTGCTCGACGCCGCCGCGAGCATCGGCGCGGGCCTCGGCTTCGACCCCGCGCGCTGACCCCGTGGTCCGACGGTCCGGATCAGCCGGTCCGGGTCAGCCGTCCCCCGACGAGGACGGGCTCGGCGAGCTCCCGGGCGCGTCGCCGTCGTCCTCCCCCGTGGCGCCCGCCGGGCCGTCCGCGACCTGCACCGACTCCCACACCGACTGGTACCAGGGCACGCTCGACCCGCCCGCAGTGCCGACCGGCCCGGAGCCGACGGCCTCGCCCGTCACGGGGTCGACGTCGTCGTCGCCCGCCGCGCCCGGGTCGACCACGCGCCACACCTTGTCCGCCGGCATGACGAAGCTCAGCCGCGAGCGTGCCTGCTCCTCGACGTACGAGCGGTCGTCCCAGCGGCCGAGCTCCACGTCCAGGCGGTCGTTCTCGGCCTGGTTCTGCGCGAGCTCCGTGCGCAGCCGGTCCAGCTCGTGCGACTGCTGCACCGCGCCCCGCACCGTCGGCAGCAGCAGCACCACCGCGAGCAGCACCACCACCGACAGCACGATGAGCCGGACGGTCAGCACCTCCGGCAGCACGAGGCCGTAGCGGCTGCGGCGCCGGTCCTCGCGTGCCGGGCCCGCCGGGCGGCGCGAGCCCTTCCGGCCCGCCGAGCCCTTCGCCGTCGTCCGGCCCGCACCCGACGCCTTCGTGCCGGGCTTCGCAGCCGACGCCTTCGACCCTGCCGTGGATCCCGTCCTCGACCCCGACGACTTCGACCCGGTCGACTTCTTGCCGGTCGACTTCGAGGCCGATGACGCGGGGCGGGCGGACGGCGGCGCACCGACCGAGCCGTTCGCCGTCGTCGTGGGCCGCGAGCCGCGCGCGCCCGAGGGCCGCGACGCCGGGCGGCGGGCGGCGGGAGATGTCGGGCGACGGGCAGGCACGCCCCGATTCTGCCGATCCGCACCGCCGCCGCCGGGGACCGTCGTCGGCGCGCCCGCCAGACCACCTCGCCGAGGTAGTTCCCGTCTCCGCGAGGTAGTCCCGAACCTGCCGAGGTAGTCCCGAACCTGCCGAGGTAGTCCAGATTCTGCCGAGGTAGTGGACTACCTCGCGGAATCTCGAACTACCTCGCGGAGATTCGCACTACCTCAGCAGGTTCGGGACTACCTCGCGGAGATCCGGACTCCCTCGGCAGGTGAGGCCTCCCTCGGGCACGACGACGGCCGGCCGCCCGCGGGGGGAGCGACCGGCCGTCGGTCAGGACCTGCGAGCCTCCGGGGTGTCAGCCCTGGAAGCGCGGGAAGGCGGAACGGCCGGCGTAGCGACCGGCGTCGTCCAGCGCCTCCTCGATGCGCAGGAGCTGGTTGTACTTGTTGATGCGCTCGCCGCGGGCGGTGGCACCGGTCTTGATCTGGCCGGCGTTGGTCGCGACGGACAGGTCGGCGATGGTGGTGTCCTCGGTCTCGCCGGAGCGGTGCGAGGTCATCGTCGTGAAGCCGTTGCGCTGCGCGAGCGTGACGGCGTCGAGCGTCTCGGTGAGGGTGCCGATCTGGTTGAGCTTGACCAGCAGCGAGTTGGCAGCCTTCTCCTCGATGCCGCGGGCGAGGCGCTCGGGGTTGGTGACGAACAGGTCGTCGCCGACGACCTGCACCTTGTCGCCGACCTCGGAGACGAACTGCGACCAGGCGCCCCACTCGTCCTCGGACAGCGGGTCCTCGATGGAGACGATCGGGTAGCTCGAGATCAGGCCCTCGTAGAGCTTGATCATGTCCTCGGTCGAGTGCACCTCGCCGTTCTTGAAGTGGTACGCCCCGTCCTTGAAGAACTCGGTCGCGGCGACGTCCATCGCGATGGCGACGTCGGAGCCCGGCGCGAAGCCGGCCTTCTCGATCGCCTCGACGATGAGGTCCAGGGCGGCGGAGTTCGACGGCAGGTCGGGGGCGAAGCCGCCCTCGTCGCCGAGGCCCGTGGAGAAGCCCTTGCCCTTCAGCACGCTCTTGAGCGCGTGGTAGACCTCGGTGCCCGTGCGCAGGGCCTCCTTGAAGGTCGGCGCGCCGATCGGCGCGATCATGAACTCCTGGAAGTCCACCGTCGAGTCGGCGTGCGACCCGCCGTTGATGATGTTCATCATCGGCACGGGCAGCACGTGCGCGTTCGGGCCGCCGACGTAGCGGAACAGGTCGAGGCCGGCCGACTTCGCGGCGGCCTTCGCGACGGCGAGCGAGACGCCGAGGATCGCGTTGGCGCCCAGCTTGCCCTTGTTCGGGGTGCCGTCCAGCTCGATCAGGGTCTGGTCGATGATGCGCTGCTCCTCGGCGTCGTAGCCGATGAGCTCCGGGGCGATGTCGTCGATGACGGCGTTGACCGCGCCCTCGACGCCCTTGCCCAGGTAGCGGCCCTTGTCGCCGTCACGACGCTCGACGGCCTCGAAGGCGCCGGTCGAGGCGCCCGACGGGACCGCCGCACGGGCGAACGTGCCGTCGTCCAGCGCGATCTCCACCTCGACGGTGGGGTTGCCGCGCGAGTCGAGGATCTCGCGTGCTCCAACGGCTTCGATGCTTGCCACGGGCTGCTCCTTCAGACGGGGCTCGCAGGCGACCGCGCGGCAAGGCCCAGGCGGGAGTGCCCGGGGCCGCTGACGCCCGCGACGGTGCTGGGTTGACCCGCCCAGCCTAGACCGGCGCCACACCGGAGGCTCCCGCGACCACCCAGCGGTCACGACCGCGCCGATAGCGTGGACCCCGTGGACAGCGTCTGGGACTTCCTCGGCTCGTACTGGTGGCTGATCTTCTTCGTCGGCCCCGCCATCGGCGGCGCGGCGCGCAGCATCTCCACCTGGGACCGGCAGCGTCGCCAGGACAAGCTCGAGATGTACCGCATCAAGCACGGCGTCGAGCAGCCTGCCGCCGCTGCCGCGAAGGCCGACGAGGAGGCCCTGACCAGCGAGATCGAGCGCACCGTGGCCGCGCACGACGCGACGCAGCAGCGCTGGCTGGCGTACGAGCTCGACGCCGTGAAGTCCCTCGAGTACCCGCTGATGTCGGACATGCGCGAGCAGGTGACCGTCGACTTCCACCGGGCCCGGCGCGCGGCGGAGGACCTGCGCCCCGACGACCTGGACGAGCTGCACGACCGGCGCCGCCTCGAGGCGTACCGCGACGCCGTCCGCGAGATGCAGGTGCGCTTCGACGTCGCCGAGCGGGAGGCGAAGCGGCGGCGCGCGTCCGACTTCTCCCCCGCCGAGCGGCAGGCCCTCGACCGGGCGAAGAAGCTCCTCGCGATGGCCGACGACGAGGGCTCGTCGCAGGCCGAGCGGCAGTCCGCCTACCGACGGGCCATGAAGGAGCTCGAGGGGATCGTCGTGCTGCCGGACGCCGCGACCGACGCGCTCGAGCACCGCATCGCCGGCGAGCTCGGTCGGCCCACGGGCGACTGATCTGCCCCGGCCGCCCCGGCCGGCCCGACCGGCCCGACCGGCCCGACCGACACGGCCCGACCCGACCGGTCAGGTCGCGTCGGGCAGCTTCTGCCGCGCCTCGCGCCGCACCGCGGCCGGGAGCGCGTCGCCCATCCGGTCGAGGAACGCGCGCACGGCCGCCGGGTCCGCGGCACCCGCGTGCTTGAGCGCGATTCCCACGGGCTTGCGCACCACCGGGTCCGGGTCGGTGTGCAGGAGCTCGGCGAGCCGCAGCAGGTCGGCGATGCCCTCGGGGTGGGGCGGGCGGGTGAACGCGAGCGGCGCGGTCAGCGCCGTGCGGCGGCGCAGCGGGTCGTCCGAGCGGGCGAGCTCGAACAGCGGCTCCCGCGACCGGTCCCGCAGGTACACGCCGACGACGCGCGGCGCCGCCCGGTCCACCATGTCCCACGTGTCGATCCGGTCGTGCCGGTCGAGATACACGCGGTACCGCGCCTCCCGCTCGTCGTCGGTGACCCGTGGGCGACGGACCGCGAAGTCGAGCACGCAGAACGCGGCGAGACGGGGCTCGTAGGCGGGCTCGTCGAGCAGCCGGTGCACCTCGTCGAGCGGCATCGCGGCGTACCGCTTCGCCACGTCGAAGAGCGTGCCCATCCGCACGCCCAGCACCTCGCCCCGGCCGGCGTAGTGCCGGTTCGGGTGCGCCGCCGGGTCCGCGACGGCGCGCAGGTCCTCGACGACGGCGCCGGCGGTGAGCTCCACGCCTCCACGCTACGCGCGGGGACCCGGCCCCGCGCCGGACCTCACCAGTTCGTGAACGACCCGTCCAGGGCACGCAGGGCGGGACGCTCGTCGGCGGTGGCGGTCATGCGGCGCGCGGCGTCGCGGTCGAGGTCGACGCCGAGGCCGGGCGCGTCGTCCGCCTCCACCCACCCGGGCCGGATCGCGGGGCGCGCGGAGAACAGGGCGGCGACGGCCGGCTCGGGCTCGGCCTGGTGCTCCTGGACCCCGACGGCGGGGCTGGCGAGGTTGAGGTGCAGGGAGGCCGCCGCGGTGACAGGGCCCAGCGGGTTGTGGGTGGCGAGCTTGACGTGGTGCACCTCGCACAGGGCGGCGATCTTGCGCGCCTCGGTGAGGCCGCCCGCCACGGCGACGTCGACGCGCGCGTAGTCGATCAGGTCGCGCTCGACGAGCCGCGCGAAGTCCCACTTGGACGCGAACTGCTCCCCCGCCGCGAGCGGGACCCCGGTGGCGGAGCGCAGGCGCGCGTAGGAGTCGAGGTTCTCGCAGCGCAGCGGGTCCTCGACGAAGTAGGGGCGCGCGCTCTCGATCTCCCGGCACAGGGTGACGGCCTCGGGCGGGTCGAGGCGGGTGTGCACGTCAAGGATGAGCTCGACGTCGTCCCCGACGGCGTCGCGCATGCGGTGGAAGAGCTCGATGCCGTCGCGCATGCTCTGGCGCTGGTCGAGCACGCCGGGCGGGTGCGGCAGCGCGAACCGCAGGTGCCGCCAGCCGTCGGCGGCCAGGCAGCGGGCCCGCTCGTAGAACGCCTCGCGGTCCTCGTAGTCGTCGCCGAGGTGCACGTAGCAGGCCACGCGCTCGCGCACCGGTCCGCCGAGGAGCCGGTGCACGGGCACGCCGAGGGCCTTGCCGCGCAGGTCCCACAGGGCGGTGTCGATCGCGCCGATGGCGGCGCCGACGATCCGGTCCGCCGGGAAGAAGCCGCGCCGGGCCATCACCTGCCACAGGTGCTCGACGGCCATGGCGTCCTCGCCCAGGACCAGGTCGGCCAGGTGCTCGACGGCGCCCGCGACGGCGCGCTGGCGCGACCGGATACCGACCTCGCCGATGCCGTGGAGCCCTTCGTCGGTGTCGACGACGACCAGCATCATCGAGTCGCCGTGGTCCGGGAGGGTGAGCACCTCTACGCCAGTGATCTTCATCGAACACTCCTCGGTGAAATTTCCACCATCGTTTCCAGCACGAATTGCGGCGATCCTAGCCACAGTCACGCTTCTCGGCCAGACCTGTTCCACAACTCTTGACGTGTTCCACAACCGTTTGCCATGATCCGTGGCACCACCGATGAAGGAGGTGATTCCCGTGGCAGCCACGATCACGGAGGTCGCGCGACGGGCCCAGGTGTCCGCGTCGACGGTCTCCCGGGCCATCAACAGCCCCGAGCTCGTCAGCGACGAGACCCGACGGCGCGTGCTCGAGGCCGCGAACGCCCTCGGCTACTCGGCGAGCCCCGCCGCGCGCTCGCTGCGGGACCGCCGCACCGGCTCGCTCGGGCTCGTCGTCACCGACATGGCGAACCCGTTCTTCCCGCCGATCCTCAAGGCGATGCAGGCCCGGGTGCGCCGACAGGGGTACACGCTGCTGGTCGCCGACTCGGACGAGCACGAGGCCGACGAGGCCGAGACCATCAGCACCCTGTCGAAGCAGGTCGACGGCCTGATCCTGTGGGCGTCCACCCTGTCCGACGACGCGCTGGCCCGGCTCGCCGCCGAGATCCCGCTGGTGCTCGTCAACCGCGAGGTACCGGGCGTCGCGGAGGTGCGGATCGCCCTCGGCGGCGGCCTGCACCAGGCGGCGGAGCACCTGCGCGCCCTGGGGCACGAGCGCTGCGCGTTCATCAACTGCGCCCGCCCGGAGCTCCAGCGCGGCAAGTCCATCCACGAGGCCTTCGACGACGTCGGCCTCACGCTCGTCGAGCTCGGCCCCTACAAGCCGCAGTTCGAGACCGGCCTGCACGCAGCCCCGCTCGTCACGGCGAACGGCGCGACGGCCGTCATCGCCCACAACGACCTCGTCGCCATGGGCGTGCTGCACCAGTTCCACGCGCTGGGCGTCGACGTCCCGCGCGACGTGTCCGTCGTCGGCATCGACGACACGCTCCTGTCCCAGGTCGCGACGCCGTCCCTGACGACGATCGCCATCCCCGCCGACGAGCTCGCCACCCGCGCGCTCGACACCCTGACCGACCTCGTGCACGACCACGACCGACCTGCCGCCCTCGTCGAGGTCGGCACCCACCTGGTCCCCCGACGATCGACCGGCCCGGCTCCCCGGGACTGATCGGCGCGGGACGACTCACCGCTCCAGTGGAGGGACGACGATGACTCACCACCCGACCCGGCGGCGCGCCGTGCGCGCGACCGCCGTCGTCACCGCATTCGGCCTCGCCGCCACGCTCTCGGCGTGCGGCGCCTCGGACGACGACCCCGGCGCCACCGCCGGGCCCGTCACGCTGCGCGTGCAGGGCATGCCCCCGGCGACCGACGCCGCCGGGCAGGAGGCCTTCCAGGCCACGATCGACGAGTTCGAGGACGCGAACCCGGACATCACGATCGAGGCCACGACCAACGAGTACGACCCGCTGACGTTCTCCGCCCAGCTCGCCGGCGGCAGCATCGAGGACGTCATCCGCGTGCCGCTGACCGAGCCGCAGGGCCTCATCCAGCGCGCGCAGGTCGCGGACCTCACCGAGTACCTCGCGGCGTGGCCGCACTACGAGGAGCTCAACCCGCAGGTCCTCGAACCGCTGTCGGACGACGCCGGCAACGTCTACGGCGTGCCGCGCTCGCCGTTCGCGATGGGCCTGGCCTACAACCGGGCGCTGTTCGAGAAGGCGGGCCTGGACCCCGACGACCCGCCGGAGACGTGGGACGAGGTGCGCGCCGCGGCGAAGGCGATCGCCGAGAAGACCGACGCCGCGGGCTTCGTGCACGAGTCGAAGGACAACCAGGGCGGCTGGCAGCTGACCATGCTCACCTACGCGTTCGGCGGCGCGCTCGAGTCGCGGGACGGCGACACCGTCACGCCCACCCTGGAGACGCCGGAGATCAAGGCCGCGCTCGCCCAGCTGCACGAGATGCGCTGGACCGACGACTCGATGGGCAGCCAGCAGCTGGTCAACCAGGACGACGTGGTGCGCGACTTCGCGGCCGGGCAGGTCGGCATGTTCATGGGCACGCCCGGCACGTACAAGCTCGCCAAGCAGAACTTCGGCATGAAGGACACCGAGAACTTCGGGATGGCCGCCATGCCCCAGGCGGGCGGCGACGCGACGATGTCGGGCGGCGAGGTCTACATGGTGCCGGCCAACGTCGAGCCCGCGAAGGCGGCCGCGGCGGTGAAGTGGATGCTCTTCGCGTACGCCCAGCCGCAGTACGACCCGGAGGTGGCGGCGGCGCAGGCGGAGACCCTCGCGAAGGACCCGACAGCCGCCGTCGGGGTCCCGACGCTGCCGATGTTCGACGCGGCGCACCAGGAGAAGATCGACGCCGCGATCGAGCCGTGGGTCAACGTCGAGCTCGACCACTTCACGCACTACACCGAGGGCACCCCGCAGCTCACGCTGCAGCCGGAGCCGACCGCGGGCGCGCAGGCGATCTACGCGGTGCTCGACACCGTGGTGCAGGCCGTGCTCACCGAGAAGGACGCCGACATCGACGCCCTGCTCGCCGAGGCCCAGGCGCAGGCCGAGGCCCAGCTGGCGTCGAGCTGAGGACCACCGTGGCGACGATGACGACGACCGTGCCGGTGGCGCGTCCCGACCAGGACG
>NZ_JBHWYY010000056.1:0-25278 GCF_042728595.1 Isoptericola sp. NPDC060185
AGCGCGGTGTGCACCGCGTTGCCCAGCGGGTCGAAGATCGCCGCGACATCGAGGTCGACGCCCGCGTGGTGCACCCACACGTTGGTCGCGGGCAGCACCACGTACTCGGCGAACGCACCGTCGCGGTGCAGGCCCAGGCCCTGGGTGCGGATGCACATCTGGCGGCGCCCGGCGCGGCAGTTGCGGCAGGTGCCGCACACGATGTGCCCCTCGCCCGAGACGATGTCGCCCACGGCGACGTCGTGCACCAGCTCGCCGACCTCCACGACCTCGCCGACGAACTCGTGCCCGGGCACGAGCGGCGCCTGGATCGTGGACGCGGCCCAGTCGTCCCACCGCTCGATGTGCAGGTCGGTGCCACAGATGCCGGTGCGCAGCACGCGGATCTTCACGTCCCCGATGCCGGCCTCCGGCTCGGGCCGGTCCACCAGCTCCAGGCCCGGGCCCGGGCCCGGCTTGAACAGCGCCTTCACTCAGCTCTCCTCGACACCCGTCGTACCGTCCCCTGACCCTTCACAGACCTCATCCGGCAACCGCCGTCGCTCGCGCCGTCACGGACTCGCCGTCCGAGGCTTCACTGCGCCGCCTGCGCACCGGGGCCGCCCGGGGGCGGCGACCCTCACGTCTCGGTGAGGGCGCGTGCCGCTCACCGCATGCTCGGGACGGCGTCGGTCAGGTCCGAGCGCTGTGCGATCGCGACCTGGTACGTGTCCGCGTCCCGCGAGGTGGGCCATGTGAGGTCGGTCCATGTCGTCGACGGCTCCGCACTGGCAGCCGGCCTCGTGAGATGGATGTCCCGAGGAGGGGTACGGACGGTGTCTGCGAGGACCGTGAGGTCCGACGCGACCACGGCCAGCGCAGAGACGCTCTGACCCGGCCGGAGCCGCAGCGTCACCCCAGTGACGGCGTGCCCGTCGTCGCGGCGATGGTGCACCTGGTGGAGGTGGCCGTCGACGCTCACCGCAGCCCATGAGCCGGCGAACTCGATGGTCGTCACGAGCGAGTTCGCCCCGGAGCGGTGCGTGACCCTGGTCGAGGCTCGCCCGTCGTGGCGCACGGTCATCACGTGGTCCCCGACCGTGACGTGATCGAGCTCGAGCCACGCGAGGCAGGCTGGCAGGTGCGAGCGCACCGTGACCGCGTCGTGGGCCGCGTCGGGCTCGATGCCGGCCACGCCGCTGACGATGCTCGTCAGGAGAGCGTGGCTCGTCGCCGGGTCTTCGCCGTTCGTGCGATTAGGCAGGACGGGGTCCGGCTCGTCCAGCTCGGAGATGACGTACTGGAGCCATGCCCAGGCGCCCTCGTCCTGGCCGTGCCGGTAGAGGGTGTCCACGAGGGCGGTGGCGGCCGCGGTACCCGGGGGGACGTCGTCGGCGTCAAGGCACGCAAGAACTTCCCTGGTGCGTGGGTCGTCCGGAGGGAGTAGCCCGGCGGACGCCAGACTGGCACCGGGTGTGCAGCCGTCTCCGGGGCGGGCAGGGAGGCTGGACCGGCGGTCGACGAGGAACGGCCAGACATCACGGGTCGCGGACCACTCTCGTGCGACGTGGCCCTGCAGGTGTCGTGCCCTCGCCGTGAGTTGCTCCGCCAGCGGCACGTCCCCCCGGGCGGACGCCAGCTCGGCGAGCGCGAGGAACGCGCGGAACGTCGAGGCGATCTCATCGGCGTGCTCGACGAGAGGCGCTCGTTGGTGGTCGGACCGCTCCATGAGGCGCTGGAGCGGGGCGGCGAGCCGGTCCCAGAGCTCCGGGTCGCCGGCGGGAGCGGGGTCGCCGGTCCAGCGGTAGAGGTGAGCCGCTCGGTCGAGGAGCGCGAGCATCGTTCCGCGGTAGCGGGCGTCCTCACCGTCGTGCGGCTCGCCGACCTCGCGGGGAGAGCGCGCGAGCGAGCGCTCGGCCTCTGCGCCCGGAGCCGGGAGAACGCCCGCGTGCAGTCGCGCCACGTCGGCGCCCTCGGGCAGGAGCGCATCGTCGGGACGGCTTCCCGCCGGAGCGCTGGAGAGTCGCCTGACCTGCCATATCGCCCAGCGGAAGGCGTCGACGAGCTCGGCCGAAGGGCTGTCGATCGTCAGGGCGCGGTGCTCGATGCCGGCGGCGGTCCATGGAGCCGAGTCCTCGGTGGGACCGGGACCTTCGCCGTCCGCGTGGGGATGACTCGTCATCGGTCTCCTCCTTGAGTCGGACCGGTCTAGGCGCAAGATTGCACCTATCGATCGTAAGATTGCAAGTGGCCACGGTGTCGTACGGAGCCCGCCCGGACCGGCGCCCTTGCGAGGTTGGCGGCGCACCCGACGCGCCCAGAGGTGGTGGTCTGCCCCGTCCCGGAGGACGTGCTCAGTTCGTGCTCGCGACCGGGACGCAGCCCGCCCGGCCCGCCGGGTCAGGCGCGGCGCCCGCGGCCTGCGGTAGCGCAGTCAGCGCGAGCGACGCGATCAGGGCGCCGCGCGTCGCGCGGGCGCGCCGGGGTCGGGTGGTGAACCTCATGGGTCGAGCGTCCCCCAGCGGCTGCTGTCCGGGGACCGGATCGTGCCACTGGCACGATCCGGTCACGTGCGGTCAGAGCCACCCGCGGCGCTGGGCCTGCAGGGCGAGCTGGAACCGGGTGGTGGCGCCCACGCGGGCGCTGAGCACCTCCAGACGGCGATAGAGCGTGCGTCGGCTCACGCCGAGGTCTGCGGCGACCTCGTCGTCGGTCAGGCCACCGGCGAGCAACGACAGCAGCCGGCGGTCCTGGTGCAGGAGCCGAGGGGAGCCGGCGGACCGGTCGTGGAAGGGCAGCGCAGTGGCCCACACGGCCTCGAACAGCGCGGTACAGGCGGTCAGCAACACCCCGGCGTGCACGACGAGCATGGTGTTGTAGACGTCGGCCTCGCCGGCGGCGGGTGAGACCAGAGCGACCCGGTCGTCCACGACGATCAGCTTGACCGGGGCCGCCGTCACCACGCGGGCCTGCTCGCCCGCCGCGATGCAGCGCTCGATGTCGTCGGCGAGCTTTCCTGGGAACGTCAATGACTCGCGGGCGTACACCATGCGGTGGCGCACCCCGCGTGCGAGCGTCTCGAGCGCCGTGTCGACGCCGTCCTCGAGGGCGAAGTACGGCGGGGAGTCGAGCTGTCGCACGCTGGTGCGCGCGCTGGACCACTCCTGCACGAGCCGGTGGCCGATGGCGGGGCCGGTGACGATCTCGACGGCCTCACCGGCAGGAGCGGAGTACCGCTCGCGTCGGAACGTCTCGAACGCCGCCGCGATCGTGACGCGCGACTCTTCGATCTCCGCCGTGCGCCGGCGGCTCATCGCTTCGACGGCCGCTTCCGGGGGCATGGGGGCGACGAGCGTGTCCGCGGTGGCGGCGACGGCAAGTCCGGACTCCACGAGACGGTCGTAGGCGCGCCCGAACGCCTGTGGGCCCAGTCCGCTCGAGGCCTCGACCTGGGACAGCGGCACCGGTGCCCGGTCGAGCAGCGTCTCGAAGACGCAGACCGCCTCGTCGTCGAGGCCCAGCCGTCGCAGGGCGGTCCCGACCTTCGTGCTCGACCTGCCCTGCGATCCTGCGGCCTTGCTCGCAGTCACGTCCATGGGCACCCCTCTGACGCTCCCACCGCTCTCAAGCTCCGACCGCGCAGCGGAAGCCGAGGTGGGAGGTGGCGGAGTCGTCGGTCTGCGCGGATCGCGCGGCCGGTCGGTAGCGTCGGCAGTACTCGGGCGCGCACAAGTGCGACCCACCCTTGGTGACGCGGCTGACGCGGGGTGACGTGGTGGGTGGGGTCACCCCCGCGAGGAGGTCGGCGCGGGAGCCGCGCTCCGGAGCGGCGCGTCCCGGGACGATGTGTCGGGGCGTGAAGACATCGGCGGTCCGCTCCCAGACGTTGCCGATCATGTCGACGAGGCCGTAGCCGTTGGCCGGGAACGCGCCGACTGGTGAAGTGCTGCCCCAGCCGTCGTTGCGGTAGGGGAAGGCGCCCTGCCAGGTGTTGGCCATGACACGCCCGCCGGGCGTGAAGTCGTCGCCCCACGTGAACTCCGCTCCGTCGAGGCCGCCGCGTGCGGCGAGCTCCCATTCCGCCTCCGTGGGCAGCCGGCGTCCCGCCCACGCGGCGTAGGCCGCTGCGTCCGCGTGCGCGACGTGGACGACGGGATGGTCGGGGCGGTCGAGCGCTGTGGAGCCCGGACCGGTGGGGTGTCGCCACGACGCGCCCGGCTGCCACCGCCACCACTGTCGCCAGTCGCTGAGGTCGACCGGCCCGGTCGTCGGGGTGAAGACCAGCGAGCCCGGGACCATGACGGCAGGATCGGCACCGGGGTATTCCGCCGGGTCGATCTCACGCTCGGCGACCGTCACGTAGTCGGTGTCGGCGACGAACGTCGCGAACTGACCGACGGTCACCGGGTGTCGCTCGATCGCGAACTCCCGGACCGTACGGTGATGTTCGGGCGCCTCCTCCTGGTAGTGGCGGTCCGAGCCCATCCTGAACGAGGCGGCCGG
Source organism: Isoptericola sp. NPDC060185 (assembly GCF_042728595.1). Lineage (NCBI taxonomy): Bacteria > Bacillati > Actinomycetota > Actinomycetes > Micrococcales > Promicromonosporaceae > Isoptericola > Isoptericola sp. NPDC060185. Next base: position 4,483 of record NZ_JBHWYY010000056.1, read on the forward strand.
TACGGCGACGAGCTCGGTGAGGTCCACGCCGGTCAGCATACGGAGCCGCGTCGAGGCCGGGGCCCTCAGGATCGCGTGGGGCTCTCTTCGTCGAGCGGCTCGACCCGGATGCCGCGCATCGATGGCGCGGATGCTCAGGGCACGAACATGGACGAGCTCGGCATTGCGCGAGCACCCCCGGACCTGCCGGACCGCACCCGTCGGCCTTCGGCGCGCGTGAAGAAGGGCGCGCGGTTACCGTCGCAGCGTCGACCAGAGGAGGGTGCCCGTGCACGTCAGTGAGTCGCCCACCCCCGCCCGGCCGAAAGGATGGGTTCCCGTTGAACGGCGCCTCTGGGGTCTCGACCGGACGACCGTCGCCCCGGCTCTCACGGTGCTGGTGCTGGTGCTCGTGGCGGTGTGGGCGCTGCCGGCGCTGGACGGCGCGGTCTCGCGAGAAGATCTCGCCGAACCTGGGGACGTGATCCAGCTCGACGACGTGATCACCTTCGCCCCCGAGCCCGGCTGGAACGTCGTCTCGGGAGAACGCCAAGGCAGTCCTGGCTCGGGCGGTCGGTACGCGCCGGCGGCCGCGGTATCGAAGGACGGAGTGGTTCTGCAGATCCAGACGGATACCTACGACGGCACCGCCGATGGCCTCCTGGAGCAGCTGCGCACCACGAGCGGCGGTCTGCGGGGGGAGGCGGGTTACCGCGTGATCGGCGATCCGATCGACATCGCGACGGCCGCCGGTGACCGGGGTGTCGCGGCTCGGTTCAGTGGTTCGTCGGGCAACGGGCTGATCGGGGCGTTCGTCTTCGGTGACCACGGGGTCAGGCTCGTCGCGGTCGGTCCAGCCACCACACCGCCTGCGGTGACGGAGGAGGTGGGCGCGATGATCCGGTCTGTCGCGCCGGTCGGGACGACGTCGGAGGCTACCTCGTGAGCGCGACGGCAACTCCTGCGGAGACCGGTCCGGCCGTCGCGGCGCGGCTCGACGCGTTGCATGCGAACGGGTGGGGCAACCCGGTCGTCTGGTGGCAGCCGCGGAATGCTTGCCTGTGGATGTTCGTCGGGCTTCTGGTCTACGGGCTGTTCGAGCTGTGGCAGATCGTGGACGCGACGGTGCGGGCCTTCGGCGGGGTCATCGGCGTCGCGGGAATCCTGTTCGCGGCGTACGCGGTGGTGTTCTGGTGGTTCACCACCGTCATCGACCGGTACTCGCCCCAGCCGGTGTCGTTGCGGGTCGCGGCATTCGGCTGGGGTGGGGTCGCGGCGACGTGGGTCATCGCAGTGAGCGCGAACGACGCGCTCCACGGGCTCTACGCGAAGCTGCTCGGCCAGCAGACGGCTGACGCGTGGTGGGCCGCGATGTCTGCTCCGGTGACCGAGGAGCTCGGCAAGGGGGCGGGCGTCCTGCTCCTGCTGTTCGTCGCGCGCAACGTCGTGCGCACCGCGTACGACGGGTTCGTGCTGGGGGCGTTCGCCGGCCTGGGTTTCCAGATCTTCGAGGACGTCCTGTACGCGCTGAACTCCGCGCAGGCCGAGTTCGGGTCCGACCCGCTGGGCAACGGTCTGAACACGGTGGGACTGCGCGTGCTCACCGGGTTCACGTCCCACATCCTGTACTCCGCGATCTTCGGTGCCGGCGTGATCTACCTGGTCGGGACGGTCGCCCAACGCCGACGGGTGGGCCTCGGCCTGGGGCTGTGCGTCACGGCGGTGGGCCTGCACTTCCTGTGGGACGCCGTCGGCGCCTTCAGCGGCGGGAACGGACAGCTCTCGCTGATCCTCATCCTCGTGATCGCGTTGCTGGCGGTGGTCGCGGTGGTAGGCGTCTTCCACCTCACGGTGCAGGCTGAACGGGACACGATGCGCGCCGTCATGGCGCCGGAGGTCGACACCGGCGACCTCACCCCCGAGGAGCTCGACACCCTCGCCGGGAGCTGGCGCCAGCGGCGCTCGTACCGGCGGCACGCCGACGGCCGCGAAGACCGTCGACGACGCAGGCACCGCCTCTCCGCGGCGCGCGATCTCGCGAACGAGATCGCCGCCGCGCAGGGCACAGAGACACCCCGCGTGGACTTCGCGCGGGCCGAGCTTCGACGGCTCGACAAACGGGCGCCGCGATGAGCGGCATCGACCGGAAGGGTGGTGGCAGGGTGCGCGTACGGCCTCGTGCATGGATCGGGGTGGCGGTGCTCGTGGGGTACCTGGTGATCGTGGTGGTGGTGGCCGCGATCTCCGGGGTGCCGTTCGACGAGGTGGGGGCGAGCGCGGAGTCGATCTATCGCGTCACGGTGCCGTCGTTCGTGGTCGGTGCGGTCTACCTCGTCGCCGTCACGACCGCCCTCGGCTGGTGGCGGCCCGCGCTGCACGACCGGCATCCCAGCGCGCGCCGGTGGCCCGTCGTCGTGCCCGTCCTCATGGCGATGCTCGCGCTGGTGAGCTTCGCGCAGACCGAGTGGTCCGCGTTCGACGCCTCCTTCCTGATCGCGCTGCTGCTGCTCGGCGTCGGCGTGGGGTTCTGCGAGGAGCTGGCCGCCCGCGGCGTCCTGCTGGTCGCCCTGCGCTCGCGCTACCGGGAGGTCGGGGTGTGGCTGCTGAGCACCCTGCTGTTCGGCGCGATGCACCTGGCCAACATCGTCTCCGGCCTGGCGCCCGAGAAGGCGCTGCTCCAGGGCCTGATCGCGGCCGGGTCCGGCACGGTGTTCTACATCCTGCGGCGCGTCACCGGTTCGCTGGTGTGGTCGATGGTGCTGCACGGGCTGTGGGACGTGTCGGTGTTCACGGTGAACTTCGTCGACGACGAGACGGTGCCGGTCGCGGGCCTCGCCACCCCGCTGATCGGGTTGCTCGGGCTCGCCGTGGTCGCGTGGGTGATCCGCGGCGCCGACGAGCGCACGGCGTCCGACGCGACCCGGGCCCTCGAGGCCAAGGGCCCGCTGACATGACGGCACATGACTGCCACGCCACCACCTGCCGCGTCAGTATCCTGAGACGACCGTTGGGGATGCGGCGGTGCACCGAGGCCCACTCGCATGAAGCGGGATAGTTTGAACCCTTTCCTCGTGGTGCCGCGAGATGCTTCGTTCGGAGGATCATGACCAACCACGCCGCCCTGTCGAGCGGGGACCCCTCCGTTCTGCGACGGCTGAATCTGCAGTCCGTGCTCCGCGTCCTTCACGCGGGCGGCGTCTACACGATCACCGAGCTCTCCCGGCGGTCTCAGCTGTCGCGGCCGACGACCAAACAGGCTGTCGACGACCTCGTCGGAGCAGGCTGGGCGGCGCCGGTGAGCCCGGCCCGGTCGGGAACGGTCATCGGGCGGCCTGCGCAGGGCTTCGAGTTCCGGCCGGAGGTCGGCCACGTGCTGGCCGCGGATGTCGGGAGCTACAAGGTCGTCGTGCTGGTGGGCGACCTCGAAGGCACCGTCGTGGCTCGTGCGCGGGTCGAGCTCGAGCCGAGCTGGCCTGCAGAGCGGCGCCTCGAAGCCTTGGGGGACGCCATCGACGCAGCGTTGGCGGGCTTTCCGCCCGGTGCCGACGCGATCACGGAGGCCGTCGTCGCGACTCCGGGCACCGTCGACCGGCACGGAGTCGTGGTCTACAACACGGTGATCCCGGGGTGGCAGGGACAGAGCCCGGCGTCCTGGGTCGGTGAGCGCTACCCGTTCCGCGTCGTGGGGACGAGCGACATGCCGATGGCAGGGTTGGCCGAGCACTGGCGCGGCGCGGCGCAGGACGCGTCGGACATCGTCTACCTGCACATCGGCAGACGGATCGGGGCTGCTGCGCTGATCGGGGGACGGCCACACAACGGACACCACGGTGCGGCCAGCCAGATCGGATTGTGGCGTGCCATTCCCTGGCGCGCCGACTACGGCCCGCTTCTCCACCTCGCCGAACGACCAGGGGAGTTCGACACCCGTGCCGTCTTCTCTGCAGCCGCAGCCGGCGATCCCGACGCGCAGACTCGCGTCGACACCTTCGTCGACGAGATCGTCGCCGGACTCGTGCCGACGATCATCGCGATCGACCCGGAGCTGCTCGTGATCGGGGGTGGCGTCTCCGCAGCGGGTGATGCGATCGCCGCGCCGGTCCGCGCGCGTATCGAGGCGGAGACGCCGTTCCCGCCCGCCGTGGTGTGCTCCTCCCTCGGGGACGAGGCTGTCGCCGCAGGGGCGATGCGGCTCGCGCTCGACCGGGCCGAGGAGCGGCTCTTCGCGGAGCTCGCTCCTCGCACCCTGCTGGTCGATTAGGCCACGACACTGCGGGAGCGTGTCGCCGTCACCGGGTGCCGGAAGGGATACCCGGTACGGAGTCGAGCGTGATGATGATGACTTGCTCCGGATCCAGGACGGGAGCCTCCAACCCGACCGCGGCGAGCGTCCGTCCGGTGAGTCGGATGCCGTCGACGACCCATGGCGCGGGGGTGTACGCCCGCGAGCGAACGGCGTGAGCGGGCGTGTCGACACGCACGTCGTACCTGGTGTCGGGGTCGAGCCCGGGAAAACGGATGCGGCCGCCCGAGGGGGCGAGGCTCGAGGTGAGCTGAGCAAGCGTGAACAGCGCGCGCGACCGGTCGGGCGCCACGACTCCGCGAATCAGCACCGACGGGTCGTGGTGATCGAGCGAGACGGCCTTGCCGGAGTGAAGGAGCCCCCGATGCCGCTTGTAGGCCGCGACCCAGGCGGCGAGATCGGCGCGCTCTTGCTCGGTGGTCCGGGTGAGGTCCCACTGGATGCCCAGGTGTCCGAGGATCGCGACACCGCCGCGCAGGTCGATCCACGAGGTGCGGCCCGTCGTGTGGGACGTCGCCGCGCTGATGTCGTTGCCCGTCATCTCGAGTGGCATGAGCAGGCCGGTGTACTGCTGGACGATGGCGCGCTCCATGGGGTCGGCGCAGTCGCTCACCCAAGTCCGCTCGGTGCGTGACAGGATCTCGAGGTCGATCCGCGCGCCGCCGGAGGCGCAGTTCTCGAACTCGACGTCCGGGTGGCGGCGACGCAGCTCGTCCATGAGCCGGTAGACGGCGAGGGTGTGCTCGTGCAGGGTGGCGAACCCGGTCAGCTCGGCGCCCGGCTCCAGCACGTCGCGGTTGTGGTCCCACTTGAGGTACTGGACGTCGTGCTCACGCAACAGCCAGTCCAGTCGCTCGAAGATGTAGGCGTAGGCCTCGGGGTTCGAGAGGTCGAGCACCTGCTGCCACTTCGCGGCTGGTGGGGTCCGGCCACCCGGGCCCAGCAACCACTCGGGGTGCTTGCGGGCAAGGACGGAGTCGACGCTCACCATCTCGGGCTCGACCCAGATACCGAACGCCATGCCCAGCTCATGCACCCGGTCGATGATGGGTGCCAGTCCTTCGGGCCACACGTCCGGATCGACGTACCAGTCTCCGAGGGCGCATCTGTCGTTCCGGCGCCCCAGGAACCAGCCGTCGTCGAGCATGAAGAGCTCGGCGCCGATGGAGGCGCCGAGCTCTGCGAGCTCGCTGAGCTTGGGCAGCTCGTGGTCGAAGTACACGGCCTCCCAGACATTCATGACGACAGGTCGGGGCGCGTGCGGGTGACTCTCGCGTGCGCGGAGGAACTCGTGGAACCGGCTCGCGAGCTCGTCGAGGCCGTTCCCGTGCGACGCGTAGACCCACGGGGACGCATACTCGTGTCCCGCGGTCACGACGATCTCGCCGGGCAGCGGCAGCTCGGCCCCCGTGAGCACCGTGCCCGCGAGGATCGTGCGCTCGGCGGCGAGCTCGTGGTTGCCGCTCCAGGCGACGTGCACGGCGTAGACGGGCCCTCGCTCGAACCCGAAGCCTGGTTCGCCGGCGACGAGCAGCAGGGAGGCGTCGGCGCCCGGGCGTCCCTTCCGACTCTCACGCGCGAACCGGCCGACCCTGAGCGGATGCCTTTGCGGGATGCGTTCACGCATCCAACGTCCGGTCAGGTCGAGCAGCTCGGTCGCGGCGTCCGGGACCGGGAAGACCGCGCGGAGGGCCTGGACCGTGTAGGCGCCGTCGTCCACGTTGCGGAGCACGAGCCTCTGCCGGACGAGTCCCGATGGCAGCACGTCGAGAGTGATGTCCAGATCCAGGCCGGCGTCCGGGTCCGAGCACCGCAGCACCGCACGCATCGCTCCCGCATCCGTCGAGATGCTGTGCGAGATGCAGCGAAAGGACGGGGCGAAGGCGGCGCGGCGCCGGTGTCCCTCGAGGCCGGGAGACCCCGTCCATCCTTCGGCCTGGACGGGGACGAGGCTGACCGGTGACGGGTGGTCGATGTCTCCGACGCGCTGTTGGGGACGAATCGCGCGAACGACGGCGTCAAGCTCCGTGGCGTCGAGATCGCCGAGACTCGGGCCCCAGTAGGCGAGCGCGGGTGCGGTGCGCTCGGGGAGGTCGATGACGACGGAGGTCCCGCCGGCGTGCACGTGCAGATGCCTGTCGATGCCGGGAGCTGTCATGCCAGACCTCGCTGTGGGGTTGCAGAAGAAGCTTACGAAACAACCTTACCTTAGTAGGTCGAGGCCCGGTCAGGAGGTAGAGCCCAGAGGAACGCGGCCTTCCCCGGCGGGCTACCCCTTGGACTGGGCCCGGTAGGCGCGCGGCGTCGTGCCGTGGACGGCCCTGAAACGCCGGGAGAAGTAGTACGGGTCGTCGTAGCCGACGGCGCTGGCGATCCGGGCGACCGGTTCTCGCGTGGTGTCGAGCAGATGTCGGGCGCGTGCCATCCGTTGTTCGGTCTGGTAGCGCAGGACCGAGGTGCCGAAACGTCGTCGAAAGAGGCTGGAGAAGTAGGACGCCGAGAGGCTGGCCACGGTTGCAAGCCCGTCGACCGTGACGTGTGCTGCGGGGTTCTCGCGCAGCGCGGCCCCGGCGTCCTCGATCGCACGGTCGACGGATCCCGTCGCTGGGCGCTCCGTCGCCAGCAACGAGAACAGGTGCCATGCCGCTCCTGCCGCACCGACGAGGCTCTCCCGGGTCGTGTCTCGCTCGAGCGCGGTCACGACCTCCTCAATCAGACCCTGCACGCGGAACCGGTCGCCGGGCGTTCGAACCAGCCCGCGCGAACCCGCTGCGACGAGGTCGTCGACGTCGGTCCCGGCGGCGTGCAACCACCAGACGGTCCACGGGTCGTCGGCGTCGGCGCCGTACCGGTGCGGGCGGTCACGAGGCAGGACCACGACGTCCCCAGGGGCGACGGCGTGCCGCTCGCCCTCAGTCTCGACCCACCCGAGACCTGCCGCGCAGGCGAGAACCACTGCCTGCGGAATCCCCGCGGGGCGCTCGCGGAGGTGGAAGCCCGCGACGGGGAACATGCCGCAGTCGGTGACGGTGAGCCTCGAGGTGATGGGGTCGGCGAGTGCTCGTGCCACCCGTGGGCGGGGCAGCACGACGAGACGCTGTCCCGCGAACCCTTCGGCGATCTGCACGGTCCGATCGTGGCCCGGCGAAAGTCGTTTCGTCCATCTCCCTCGCAGGATCCTGTATTCCGGGCGCTCGTCGGGCGACCCTACGTTGACTGCATGTCGTCCCTCAGCGCGAGCACCGCGCGCATCGTCCTGCCCCCCGTCCCTGCGGCGCTGCAGGACCGCGAGGTAGCGGTCTGGAGCGAGCCGGTCGAGATCGCGACCTATCTCCCGGAGCCGCCCGACTCGTTCCCGGCCTTCCTGGATCGACGTGTGTACCAGGGGTCGAGCGGTCGGGTGTTCCCGTTGTCCTTCCACGAGCGGATCTCTCCGGAGCGCCGTCCTCGCCTGTGGCAGGCGATCCACCTCGAGAACGAGTGGCTGCGCCTGATGATCCTGCCCGAGCTGGGTGGCCGTATCCACGTCGCCTACGACAAGCGGGCGGGCTACGACATCTTCTACCGCAACAACGTCATCAAGCCGGCACTCGTCGGTCTCGCAGGGCCGTGGATCTCCGGGGGAGTGGAGTTCAACTGGCCGCAGCACCATCGTCCGGCGACGTTCTTGCCGGTCGACGTCGAGATCGAGGAGACCGACGAGACCGCGACGGTGTGGTGCTCCGACCATGATCCCTTCGCTCGGATGAAGGGCATGCACGGGGTCCGGTTGTCCGCCGACTCGTCCCGGATCGACCTCCTCGTACGCCTCTACAACCGCTCCGAGGTCCGACAGACGTTCCTCTGGTGGGCCAACGTCGCAGCTCGCGTCGACGGCGACTACCAGGCATTCTTTCCGCGCGATGTCCGCCACGTCGCCGACCATGCGCGGCGGGCCGTCACCTCCTTTCCCGCCGCCGACCGTCCGTACTACGGCGTGGACTATCCGGCGCGGGGTGCGGCCGTCGAGGGGAGCGACCGGCTCGACTGGTACCACCACATCCCCGTTCCGACCTCGTACATGGTCACGGAGTCCAGCGAGGAGTTCTTCGGCGGGTACGACCACGGTCGTGACGCGGGATTCGTGCACTGGGCGCCGCGAGAGGTGTCGCCGGGCAAGAAGATGTGGACGTGGGGGAACGCGCCCTTCGGCCAGGCCTGGGACCGCAACCTCACCGACGACGACGGCCCGTACATCGAGCTCATGGCCGGTGTCTACACCGACAACCAGCCCGACTTCGCCTGGATCGCGCCCGGTGAGGCGAAGGAGTTCGCCCAGTGCTGGTACCCGATCCGAGGGATCGGCCCGGCCACGAGCGCCAGCAGGTCGGCGTCGGCGAGTGTCCACCGCGACGGCGACCTGGTGCGGATCGGCCTCGTCGCGTCCACGCGGCTCTCCCCGGCGGTCGTTCGTGTCCTCGCGGACGGCGCACAGGTCCTCCGGGAGGACGTGGACCTCCAGCCCGACGAGCCGTGGTGGTGCACCGTGGTCTCGGCCGTCCCCGTCGAGGTCCTGCTCGACAAGGACGGCACGGTCGTCCTGACGGCGCCCGAGCTCGAGCCCGACCCCTCGCCGCCGCCGCGGGCGGCCGTCGCACCGCCGCGGCCCGCGGACGTGGCGACGATCGACGAGCTGCACCAGATCGCCGTGTACCTGCGCCAGTACCGGCACGCCACTCGCCGCCCAGAGCCGTACTGGGAGGAGATGCTCCGCCGTGACCCCGGCGAGACCAGGGCCGCGACCGCGCTCGGTGCAGCCGCGCACGCCGAGGGCCGGTACGGCGAAGCGGAGTCGCTGCTGCGGGGCGCCGTCGACCGGCTCACCGCCTGGGCACAGACACCCGCGAGCGGCGAGGCGCACTACCTCCTCGGCCTCGTGCTCCTGCGGCTCGGCCGAGACACGGAGGCGCGCACCCTTCTCGCGCGGGCCGCCTGGGACGCTGCGTGGGAGCTGCCGGCCGGCTTCGCGCTGGCCAGGTCGCTCACGTCGGTGGACCGGTCGCGCGCGATCGAGCATCTCGTCGCACTCACGCGTCGTCATCCTGACCATGCCCAGGCTTCCTGCCTGCTCGCCGCGCTTCTCGCTGATGCGGGACGTGCTCAGGAGGCACGGTCCGTCGCTTCCGGCGTGCTCGAACGAGATCCGCTCGACCAGTGGGCCCGCGACCTCCTCGGGCTTCCTCCGTCGAACGACCCCACGATCGTGCTCGACGTCGCGCTCGAGTACGCCGCCGCACGGCTCGACGGCGAGGTGCTGCGCGTGCTCGACGTCGTCGTCGCCTCGCCGGCCACCGCGCTCGGCCAGGTGAACGTGGTCCCTCTCGCGCACTACCACCGCGCGGTCGTCCTCGAGAGGCTCGGGCGCGCCGACGACGGGGCTGCCGCGCGCGCGGCAGCCCGCGCGAGCGACCCGCGCTGGTGTGCCGCGTCGCGTCTCGACGACGTGGCCGCGCTCGAGGCCGCCCGCGGCGCCGACCCCCGCGACGCCCTTGCTGCTCTGCTCCACGGGAACTGGCTGTACGACCGCGGACGACACGCCGAGGCTGTGAACGCCTGGACGGCGGTCGTGCGCGCCGGGTCGGATGCCTGGACCGCGGCGGTCGCCCACCGGAACCTGGGGATCGCGGCGTACAACGTGCAGTCGGACCGGAGCGCCGCGGAGCGGAGCTTCACCGAGGCACGCAGCCTCGCGCCGGACAGCGCGAAGCTGCTCTACGAGTGGGATCAGCTCCGGATCCGTCTCGGCCACACGCCTGACGCACGGCTCGTCGAGCTCGACGCCGAGCCGGCGCTCGTGAGCCAGCGCGACGACCTGACGGTGGCCCGCGCCGAGGCGCTGCTCGCGGTCGGACGCGTCACCGAGGCGCGGGAGTCGCTCGCAGGCCGTGAGTTCCAGCCGTGGGAGGGCGGCGAGGGCAAGGTGCTGGCGGCGTGGGACGGCGTCGCGCTCGCGACGGCTCGCGCCGCCCTGGCGCACGGTCGTCCTGCGGATGCGGTCGCGGCGATGCGATCTGCGCTGCAGCCGCCGACGACGCTCGGCGAGGCGAGGCACCCTCTGGCCAACGACTCCGAGCTGCGGGTCGTCCTCGGCGACGCGCTGGCCGCGAGCGGACGTCCGGCGGAAGCCGCGACGGAGTGGGAGCACGCTGCCGCCTTCACCGGCGACTTCGCGCGGATGAGCCCGCAGCCCTACAGCGCGAGCACGATCTGGTCGATCCTCGCGCTGCGCCGCCTGGGCAGGGTCGAGGACGCGGCACAGGTCGAGAACGCGCTGCGACGGTGGGTGGAGGAGCAGGCAGGCGTCCCCGCGACCATCGACTACTTCGCGACGTCGCTGCCCACGATGCTCCTGTTCGTCGACGACCCGCAGGTCGAACGTGATCAGGAGGTCGCCGCCATCCGATCGAAGCTGACGCTGCTCGAGGGGTCTCCGGTGCCGGGGCGTCGGGGCCCGGCCGCGGCCGGCGAAGCATGACACGGGTGGGAGCGGCCGAGCACGGGCCGGACGCCGACCCGTCGCTCGCCGTGCACCGGGTCAGGAACGACCGGTTGGACCTCGCCTTCCTCCCGGCGGTCGGCGGGCGACTGCTCTCGCTCCGGGTCGACGGCCACGAGCTTCTCTGGCAGAACCCCGACCTCTTCGACCCGTCGGCCCGCCCCCGTCTCCGGCGGGCGCAGTGGCCGGTCCCCGACGGCACGGCCGGTTCCTGGTCCAATGCCGGAGGCTCGAAGACCTGGGTCGCACCCCAGCGACGTCGCGACGCGCCCGGGTGGACGGGCCCGCCCGATCCGGTCTTCGACGACGGACGGTGGTCGTGGGCGAGCCGGCCGACGCAGGTCGGAATCGAGCTGAGCATGTCGAGCGAGTCGGACGCCGTGACCGGTCTGCGGATGCACCGCACGTTCACCGTCCCCCGGCGAGGCACGTCGTTCCTGCTCCGCATCGAGCAGGAGAACGTCTCGACCGTTCCTGTCCGCTGGTCCCCGTGGGAGGTGTGCCAGGTTCCGTGGGCGGTCGACGGGCGGGGGTGCCGTCCGCGCATCGAGCTGGCGAACAGGGGTGAGGCGCCCGTCGATCTCGGCGACTGGGTCGGGAGCGCGCGCTGGCGGCAGGACGGCTCGTGGCTCGTGCTGCCGTGGCAGCACGTGGTGGCGAAGCGCGGCGTGGCCGACGCGACCGGGTGCGTCCGCTGGGTGGGCCCGAGGGGCGAGACGCTGGAGCTCGGCTTCGACCCCGACGACGATGCCGAGTACCCCGACGGTGGTTCGCGTGCCGAGGTGTGGATGCAGTGCCCGACCACGGCACCGCTGTCGGGCACCGACGGGATGTGGCCGAGGCACGCCTACGCCGAGCTGGAGGTGCTCGGCCCCCTCGTGTCCTTGGCGCCCGGAGACGCCCGGGCCATCGAGATCCGCTGGACGGCGAGCGCGCCGTCCGACATGACGAGACCGACCGACGACCATCCAGATCGGAGCAATGACGCATGACCGTGATCACCGCCGTTCGCGCGAGCCTCGTCGACCTCGAGGTCGAGACCGTCCGGACGGACGCCGTCCAGAGCTTCGTCAAGCAGGAGACGATCCTGGTCGAGATCGAGACGGCCGACGGACTCACCGGCGTGGGCTACTCCTACACCATCGGCACGGGGGGACGTGCGGTGCTCAGCCTGCTCCGCGACCATCTGGTCGAGCGCCTCCTCGGCAAGGACAGTCGCACCGTGGAAGCGATCTGGGCGGACCTGATGTGGTCCACCCACGCGACCGTGGTCGGCGCGATCACCTCGTTGGCGCTCGCAGCGGTCGACACCGCCCTGTGGGACGTCCGCGCCCAGCGAGCGTCCCAGCCCCTGTGGCAGATCGCCGGGGGCCATCGCCGCCGGGTGCCCCTCTACGACACGGAGGGCGGGTGGCTCCACCTGTCCACCGAGGAGCTCGTGGCCGGGGCGCTCGACTCGAAGGCGAAGGGCCTCCGGGGGGTCAAGCTCAAGGTCGGCAGGCCGAGCCTCGTCGACGACCGGGAGCGGCTCCTCGCCGTGCGCGAAGCCGTCGGGGACGAGATGCACCTCATGGTCGACGCGAACCAGTCGATGACGGCCGCGGAAGCGGTCCGCCGCGCTGCGGCGTTCGAGGACGCGAACCTGTTCTGGCTGGAGGAGCCGCTCCCCGCCGACGACGTCAGCGGGCACGCCCGGCTCGCGGCCGCGACGAGCATCCCGATCGCGGTCGGGGAGTCGTTGTACTCGGTCGGCCAGTTCCGGGACTACCTGCACCGCGGCGCCGCCGGCGTCGTCCAGGTCGACGTCGCCCGGATCGGCGGGATCACGCCGTGGCTGAAGGTGGCGCACCTCGCCGAGGCGTACAACACGATCGTCTGTCCGCACTTCCTCATGGAGCTCCACGTCAGCCTTGCCGCCGCGGTCCCGAACGGTGCGTACGTCGAGCACATCCCGCAGCTGCGGGCGATCACCCGCACGGGCCTGGAGATCGAGGACGGCTGCGCCGTCGCCCCGGAGGCTCCCGGGCTCGGGATCGACTGGGACGCCGACGCCATCGACGACCGGCGGGTCGCATGAGCGCGGGCGGAGCCGGATCGGGGCGTGCCCGCGGGCGTTCCGGCGGTCGTGCGCATCGACCTCAGGCGCGAGGGTCGGAGGCGTCCCCATGAGGATCGCGCTGCACTCGACCATCCGGCCCGGGGCGGTCGGCGAGTATCGCCAGCACCACGCCAGGATCCCGGACGAGCTCCGGGACGTGTTCGAGCGGGTGGGCATCCACGACTGGGTCATCTGGCGATCCGGGGACCGGCTGTTCCATGTCGTGGACGTCGACGACTTCGACGCGGCGTTCGCCGCGCTCGGCGACGACCCGGCGAACGCGCGCTGGCAGGCGGACATCGGGCGGTTCGTGGACCGGTTCTTCGGAGCCGAGGGGAGCCCTGGACTGGAGCCGCTCGAGGCCGTCTGGAGCCTTCGGCGTCAGCAGCAGGACGAGGCGTCACCGTGAGCCCGCGCCGCGGGCCCGCCCCTTGACAACCCGCGGGCGTGCGCCCACACTCGAGATACATAAGAAACAAGCTTTAGTAATGCCAGCTCACCGTCGAGCCCAGAGAGCCGAGGAACCACCGTGTCCAAGAAGACTTTCGTATCGTTCAGCGCCGCTGCGGCGGCGGTGGCGCTGCTCGCCGCAGGATGCACGGTCGGGGGCGGGTCCGACACCGGGGACGGCGGCACCGACGACGTCACCCTGACGCTCCTGACATTCGAGACCCCCAATCTCGACGCGGAGTACTGGGACGCGAGCATCGAGCGGGCCAACAAGCTGGTTCCCGGGGTCACCATCGAGAAGCTCGTCGCCCCCACGACCGACCGAGACGCCTACGCCCGTCAGCTGGACTCCACCGGCGAGCTCCCGGACATCATGGTCGCCGTCAACCCGACGGGCCTCGCCGAGGCGGGCAAGCTCGCCGAGTTCTCTCAGGACGAGCTCTCGCACTGGATCGACCCCACGGCGAACAGCTTCGACGGCAAGATCTACCAGCTCCCGACGAACACCCAGACGATCCCGAACGTCTACTACAGCAAGGCGGCGTTCGAGAAGGCCGGCATCGACGAGGTCCCGACGACGTGGGACGCGCTCCTCGACGCAGCCGAGAAGCTCAAGTCCGCCGGCATCACCCCGTTTATCGTCAACGGGGGCGGCTCGGACACGTGGGCGAACATCTACCCGCTCACCGCTCTCGTCGGCACCGACGTCTATGCGGAGGATCCCGACTTCCTGGGCAAGCTCGCCGCGGGAGAGGCCGACTTCTCGGACCCGAAGTTCGCCGGCGCCGTGAGCAAGCTGAAGGAGCTGGTCGACAAGGGTTACATCGACCCCTCGACGCTCGCGAAGACCTACGCCGAGGGACAGGAGGCGTTCCTCGGCGGCGACGGCGGCATGTATCCGATGGGCTCGTGGTTCACCGTCGCTCCCACTGCCGAGCAGCAGGAGGATCTCGGGGTGTTCCCGTGGCCGTCCGACGACGGCTCGCTGGTCATGCCGACGTACACCGGCGGCGGGCTCTCGGTGAGCGCGAGCGCACCCGACGTGGACAAGGCCAAGGAGTGGGCGATCGCCTGGTCCCAGGTCCCCGAGAACCTCGAGGGCGGGGTGCTCGCCGACGGCTTGTTCGTGGCGCTGAAGGACTTCGACCTCCCCGACGGCACGACGAAGCTCTACGACGAGACCCTGTCCCTCTACCAGGAGGCGGAGTCGAGCGGCACCGTGACCGCGGCCTTCGGCAACGAGGGCGGCATCCCGGCGCTGCCCGCGGGCTTCACGGCAGAGGTCAACTCCGCGATCGGCGATCTCGTCAGTGGGCGCACCGACGTGGACGGGTTCGTCGAGCACCTGAACTCCACGTACGCCGAGCTCACGCAGTGAGCACCCGGTCCGCGGTCGTCCGCCGTCGTTCGCGGTCGGCTGCGGACCGGATCCCGCCCGACGGTGCGCGAGGCCGACATGGTCGAGCACCGCTGAACAGTAAGGAACGGTCGAGGATGACCATGGTCACCACGGACCAGAGAGTGCGTTCCGAGGACGGAGCACGCAGGCACGACACCAGCAGGTCGACGAGAGCCTGGATCCAGCGGTGGCAATCCGCGGGCAACTTTGCAGTCTTCGTGCTGCCGGCCCTCACGATCTTCACGGCCGTGGTCTTCGTCCCCATCCTCTGGACGCTCGTCACCGGGTTCACCGACGAACGCGCCACGCGCCCCGTGACGTCATTCGTGGGACTCGACAACTATGCCTTCCTCGTCTCTGACGCGTCGTTCCTGCGGACCCTCGGCAACACCGTGCTGATCACCGCGCTCGTCGTCGTCGTCACGAACGTCCTCGGTATCGCGATCGCACTGCTGCTGCGCAAGAACGGTCGGCTCTACCACCTGCTGCGTAGCGTCTACTTCACGCCGGTCATCCTCTCGTCGGTGGTCGTCTCGGTGATCTGGCGGTCGCTCCTCGTCGACGACGGCCTCGTCAACGCCATGCTGCGGACGATCGGGATCGCCGACCCACCGGGTTGGCTCTCGGACCCGGCCGTCGCGATCTACACCGTCTCCTGGATCCTGGTCTGGCAGCTGCTCGGCTTCGCCGTGGTGGTCTACCTCGCAGGCCTCGCCGGGATCCCCACCGAGCTCGAGGAGGCCGCGAGCCTGGACGGGGCGAGCCCCGTCCAGCGCTTTCGCCACCTGACCTGGCCGCTCATCGCGCCTTCCCTCACGATCACCACGGTCATGCTCATGATCAGCACCTTCAAGGTGTACGACCAGATCGCCGTGCTGACGAACGGCGGACCAGGGAGCGGTGCGACGGCGACCATCGCGTTCGACGTGGTGCAGACCGCCTTCGTCGAGCAGCGGGCGGGGATGGCCTCCGCCATGGCGGGCATCATGCTCGTGATCGTGGCCACCGCGAGTGTCGTCACGCTGCGCGTCCTCCAGCGCCGCGAGGTGACCTACTGATGCCCCGTCTCGCCTGGATGCGGCCCGTCGTGGCGCTCGCCGCCGCCGCATTCTTCGTCCTGCCGCTCTATATCGCGCTGGTGAACGTCTTCAAGCCGAGCGCCGAGGTCATCGCCTCGCCGCTCGCGCTGCCGCTGCAGCCCACGCTCGACAACCTCACGGGCGTGCTGACCCGGCCCGACGGCCTGTTCTGGGCCGGGCTGCTGAACTCGGTCCAGCTCACCGGCATCTCGATCATCATCACGACCCTGCTCGCCGCGATGTGCGCCCACTACCTGGTGCGCGCCGAGCGCGCCTGGGGGCGCGTCCTCCTCGGGGTCATGCTCATCGGCCTCATGATCCCGCCCGCCGTCATCATGGTGCCGATCACCCGCATCCTGCGTGAGATCGGATTGATGACGACCCTCCCGGGTGCAGTGCTCGTGAACGTCGGCTACTACCTGCCGTTCGCCGTCTTCGTCTTCATGGGATTCGTCAGGTCGGTACCCCGCGAGCTCGAGGAAGCCGCGGCCGTCGACGGCGCAGGCAAGTTCCGGACGTTCTGGCAGATCGTCTTCCCTCTCCTGCGGCCCGCGTCGGCAAGCGTGCTCATCTTCCTCGGAGTGTGGATCTGGAACGACTTCCTCACCCCGCTGCTCGTCCTGGGACCGGGCGCAGGCAACACGATCACGGTCGGCATCTACCGATCGATCGGCACCTACCTGCGCGACTACGGGGCGGTGTTCGCCTTCATGTTCCTCGCCACCATCCCGATCCTCGTCTTCTACCTCCTGTTCCAGAAGCACTTCGTCCGCGGACTGACGGGCGGAGCCACCAAGGGTTGACACCCTGACGGAAGGGACCGAACACATGACCCGCACAGCACGCCCGCCGACGATGGCGCGCCGCTCGCGACAAAGGCCCGGACTGCTCGGACTCGCCCTGGTCGTCGCCCTGCTCAGCACCCCCGCGGTGGCGGGGGTCAGCAGCGCCGCCGAGCCGCAGGCCGGGGTCCGTGCCGAGCTGCCCTCGCCCGGCCAGGCCGGGACGGGGGAGACCGAGGCCGGGAACCCGCCGCCGGCCCGGGACTGGGTGGTCCATCCGGTGACGACGCCGTCGACCATCACGGTCCGCGGCAAGTCCATCACCATGTCCAACGGGATCGTGCAGCGGGCGTTCGTCCGCGCGCCGAACCTCTCGACGACGTCGCTGAAGAACCTGGGCACCGGGCAGGAGATGCTCGCGCGCGCGGGAGAGCCCGAGGCCCGGATCAGCCTCGACGGCACCGCGTACGACGTGGGCGGCACCAAGGCGTCCGGGGGATTCGTCTACGCGTCCCACCGGGTCGAGGACAGCACGCAGAAGCCCTACGAGTGGACGCCGTACGAGAAGGACGGCAAGACCCTCAAGCCGTACGCCGAGAAGAAGCCCTGGCCGGCGAAGGGCAAGGCCCTCGTGGTCACCTTCCGCCCGCACGACAGCCTCCCGGACGCCCTCGACGGCGTGACCGTCACCGTGCGGTACGAGATCTACGACGGCATCGCCACCGTGATGAAGAAGGTCTCGGTGGACAACACGAGCGCGGCGCCGGTGATGATCGACGACCTGACCACGGACGTCCTGCACGTGAAGTCCGAGGTCGCCGGGCGTTTCTACCTGGACACCGATTATCACGGCGGTCCGGGTGACAACGCCTCCCGCAACAACGACAAGGACCGCACGTACACCGTCGAGGACGACGGGGACGCCGAGACGTACACCGTGCTCTACAAGGAGGGGCCGGCGTATCGCATCGGGACCGAGGAGCCGCACTGGGGCGGTCACTTCGACGGGTTCCGGAGCTTCATCCTGCTGCACGGCACCGACCACTACGAGGCGCAGCAGATGGAGATCAAGGCGATGTACCGCACCCTCGCGCCGCAGATCACCGAGGACCCGCTGTTCTACCATCTCCTCTCCGACGACCCGACCGCGATCCGTGAATCGGCCGCATCCACGTCGGACATGGGCTTCGAGATGATGATCCAGTCCTTCGGTAGCGGCTTCAACATGCTCAGCACCGATCCTGCGTACCTTGAACGCAAGAAAGAGGACTTCGAAGCGGTCCGCGCGATGGGCATGGATGTCGGCGGCTATACGCTGCTGACGACCGGCACCGTGTTCAACCCGGCCGAGAGCACCTGCGCTTCCGGTTGGGGCAATGTGATGGGTCTCGCGACGACGGGATTCGAGGAGTATCAGCGTCGCGTGCAGTCCATGATGGACACCGCGGGGCTCGACATCGTCGAGCTCGACGGGCCGTGGCCGATGTTCCGCTGCGAGGAGACGAACCACGCGTACGCCGATGGCGGAGACGACTCCGTCTACAAGCAGTGGACCTTCAGCAACGACTTCTACCGCATGATGCGCGAGCGCGGCGCCTATATCAACGCCCCCGACCTGCACTACCTCAACGGCGCGAACAAGAACGTCATCGGCTACGAGGAGTACGGCTGGCGCCAGCCGCGCCAGCAGCAGCTCATGCACGGCCGGCAGTACATCTACAACGGCACCTACGAGAAGTCCCCGTCGGCGACGTGGACGTTCATGCCCATCGACCCGTACCACGGCGGCAACGCCGACGCGATCTTCAAGCCGCTGAAGCAGAACCTGTTCGACTACAGCTGGGGCATCGGGCAGAGCTTCCTGGCCGGCGTCAATCCAGCGTTCCGCGGCACCACGATGGATGACGGCGACGCCGACGTGCATGCGGTCGTGAAGTACTGGGCCGACGTGTACAAGACGTACCGCGAGGTCATCTCCTCCGACATCATCCACATCGTCCCGCCGCGCCAAGCCGAGGGCGACCTCGCCCGGGGCACCGGCATCGACGCGTTCATGCACGCGCGCTCCGACGGTGACGAACGCGCCTTGGTGGCGGTCTTCAACCAGACCGACGAGGCGCAAACGCAGAGCCTGACGGTGCCGCTGTACTACACGGGAATGACCGACCTGACCGAGCCGCCGCAGCCCGTCCCCGGGTCGTATCTCGACACGAAGGACATCCCGGTGTTCGGCCCATACCCGGTGTTCGAGTACTTCCCGAAGCCGGAATGGGCGGGCAGCTATCCGTCAGCGACGCCGACCGCCGAGAAGGTCGATGTTTACCGCGAGGGCGCCGGCACCCCGGCCGATCTCACCATCGACTCCAACGGCAACGCCCAGCTCGACGTGACCCTGCCGCCGATGAGCTTCACGTGGTACGTGGTCACGCCCGACGGCGTCGAACCCGTCGCCGCGCCTGCGAAGCCGGCCGCGCTGCCCGATTTCACCGTGCAGGTGACGGGTGAGCCCTTCGGGTCTCCCGACGCGGACACCGAGCCGGGCGACACCAGCGCGGCTGCGGCGTTCGACGGGAACGTCGACACCTTCTACGACGGGGTCGACACCGGCAGCTTCGCGGGCGTCGACCTCGGGACGGCGGAACCCGTCACCCGCGTGCGGCTGCATCCCCGTGCCGGCCAGGGGGCACTGATGGAGGGAGCGATGATCCAGGGCTCGAACTCCCGCGACGCCGGCTACGTCAACCTGGCGAAGGTCAACTTCGCCCCTGGGGACGGATGGCACGACGTCACGCTCGCGTCGGCAGGCGCCTACCGGTACTACCGGTACGTCGGCGGCACGACGAGGACGAGCGTGGCCGAGATCGAGCTCTTCACCGACCAGAGGCCGCCCACGACCCCGGTCCCGGACCGGCTGACGGGCGAACCGATCGGCTCGGAGGGCGCCGCGGCGGCGTTCGACGGCGACCCGGCCAGCGCGTTCAGCGGGGGAGCGGAGAGCTCCGCGGGACTCGACCTCGGTGCGGGCCAGGCGCGGTCGTTGACCCGATTCCGGTACCACCCTGCGGCGGACGACCCCGGCGCCGCGGCCGGCGCCAGGATCCAGGGGTCGAACAGTCCCGACTCCGGGTTCGTGGACCTGTACACCATTCCCGGCACGCCGGCGGCCGGCTGGCACGAGGCCGTGCTGGAGCCCGGCCCGGCCTACCGCTACTACCGGTACGTGGGCGGCACCGGGGGCACCGCGATCGGCGAGCTGGAGCTGTTCGACAGCCCCGACGGGCTCGTCAAGGCGACCGGGACGCCGTTCGGTACCGCGGACTGGAACAGCGCCCCCGGGGACACGTCGTTCCGTGCGGCGTTCGACGGCAAGGCGAACACCTTCTTCGACGGCATGCCGGTGCCCGGCTACGCGGGGCTCGACCTCGGCGCCGGCAAGGAGAAGGTGCTGAAGGGGCTTCGCTACCACCCGCGATCGAGCTTTCCGGAGCGGATGGCGGGCGCGAAGATCCAGGGATCGAACACGTCGCCCGACGCCGGCTGGGAGGACGTGTACACGTTCGACGGCGAACCCCGGGTGGGTTGGCACACGGCGACGGTCGACAGCACGAAGCCCTACCGCTGGTACCGCATGGTCCGGGCGGACGGGCTGCTCAACGTCGCCGAGCTCGAGCTCTACGTCGCCCCGGAGAACCTCGCCCGGGGCGCCACCGCCACGGGGTCGACGGCGAGCGACGCGGGCCCCGCCGGAGCAGCCGTCGACGGCAAGCTGGGGACGGCGTGGCACTCGGGGACCGGCGACGACCAGTGGCTGACGGTCGACCTGGGGAGCGCGCGGACGTTCAGCACGGTGCGCGCGGTCTGGGGGGAGCACTGGGCCCGGAGCTATCAGGTCCAGACCTCGAACGACGGCCAGGACTGGACCACCCAGCGACTCGTGTTCGAGACGGGTCAGGGGGAGTCGGAGGCGACGGGGCTGTCGACCCCGGTGACGGCTCGCTACGTGCGGATCCTGACGAACACCCCAGGCATCCCGGGGGCAGGCTACGAGCTCCGCGAGCTGCGGGTGCTGTCCTGAGGGGCGACGCCGTGTCCTGACCGCTCCACGAACACCGGTCGGCCGGTGTCGGTCACCGTGCGCCGTGCCGGTGGCGCCTCGCGACGAGGCGCCACC